>JAHFAA010000111.1 GCA_023250775.1 Bdellovibrionales bacterium | reverse complement strand
CTATAATGAACTGGCCAGTCGGATGGAGGAATCGTGTTTTTCCCTTTCGACCAGCGATGAAAGAGACAACATCAAAGTTTGTACTGATGAACTATTGGCAGAACTTACTCCCAAACAAATAACCGTTATTAAGATGATTTATTGGCAAGGAAAGAGCGAAAGGGAAATTTCTAAACATCTTGGGATTTCTCGTTCGACAACCAAAGTTATGAAAAAAAGTGCCTTAGCGAGAATCAAAAAAAATATTGTAAAAGAAGGTTGGCCTCAAATAATCGTTAACAATACTACCAAGTTAGCGGTCGGCTAGCACTGGCACACACACCCACTTTCCCATTAATGAAGGCAGAACTAATTCTGCTTTCGTTAAGGGGGAGTGATGCCTCGTCGAAATTTTAAAATTTATTGGGAGGATTATGGGCGAAGAATTCGATTTGCATTTTGTCCTCGCTGTGGGGAGAAAGGCCTTGAGCATTTGAAAACTTATGCTCATTGCGTGAACTGTTTGTATGTCATTGACCATTATTTCAGAGGAGCAATATGAAATTCTTTATTATTTTTATATTTTTTTTTCTCACGGCCTGTTCTCTTAAATCAAACGAGAAGGGCAAAACAAGTGGCATTGACGGGAACCGTCTTGTTATTCAGGCCGGTCTTGACCCAAACGCCGATTCTGATGGGGATTTTGTCAAAAATGCCGATGAATTGTCTCTTGGCCGAAACCCAATGGTCGCCGATCTTCCCGAACTCGCGCTTAATTTTCTGCAAAACTACAAGATCACGGCCGATGCAAAAAATATTGCCACTGGGGAAATACTCAAAATTTCAATCGATACCAAAATTGGCAGAAACAATCCCAATTTTAAATATCGTGTGGGGGAACTTTTTGCTCATGATAATGCTGTCCGGGCAGCGGCATCGCTTGGCCGTTTTTCCGCTCATACCTTTGGAGAAATCGACGCGCACGATCTTTCATGGGTGAAATACCCCGATGTGGACCCTGCCTTTTATTCTGAGCAGGTCTTAAAGTATAAGCGGTACTTTGATTCTCCCGATTTTGAAATCACCAATCTTAAAATCACGCTAGAAAACACCATGATGCTCAAGGCCAATGGGCACTATCGCACGATCAAAGAATTGAAGCTAAATTTCTATTTTTATAATTATGAAACACAAAACTATGAAGTTCTTGCCGCAAAGGTTGTATCACGGCACTTCGAAGCTGGGGTGGTGGAAACATTCGAGGTGGAACTCGACAATCTGCCCTCTCTATTGATCTCGGACAATTATTTTACGAAAGGTGAATTCATTATTTCGGAAGTTGCCGATTATGAAATCCCTGAAATGAACACCACCTATCAAACACTGGCACGTTCAGTGAAGGAAAAATGCGTCCCGGTTATTGTGACGACGCCTCTTGAAACTCATATTTCTTATGTCGGAGTTGATGACGGTGAAAAAGCTCACGCAACATTTTCATCTATTCTTTCACGTCTCTACAAGGCCGGAGTCAAAATCGAAGATGACAGTCTGACCCAGATTGGGGAATGGAGATCAAACCTCCCCGATTTTACATACCTAAAAGAAGTGGCGGCGTTTGAGAAGGTTGGCAAATGGTTTATCTTCACCAAACACTTAAATACCGGCGTCCTTGATCACAATTTCACACAAAAGGATGTCATTATTCTGTCCTATGTCACCGGAAAGGATTTGAGTACACAGAGCGCTGAGAAAATCTATTCTTTTGGGCCCAACCTCACAACCAACGATTCCTTTGTTCTCTTTCCTTTAGGAGAATCGGGGGCAAATAGCGTTCTTGAATTTCAAATAGCACCGCTAAAAAGATCAGGTGAGGAGTTTGCAAACTTTAAAGAAACTTGGTCAAGTCCAGGGGGAGCGTGTGGGCGAAACTGCATTATAAACGAGTTTACCTGCGAGATCAGTATCAATCTCTTTAAACCAATAGAACCAAGCTTCCCTCTCTCACCCGATGCACCCGAATTTAAGAGAATGTTTTTAATTGTTGACCAAGATGAATTTTCTCTTGAGCAGCTCCTCAAAGATAAGAAAATTGAAGTCAAAGGTATAAACGGCAATCTCCACATAAAAATCCCGGACATTGGCAAAATAAAGGAATTAGCACCAACCGTTGCGTCCAATCTCGCCCTGAAAATGATGGCGTTAAAAGACACAACTTTTCATGGGGACAAGCTTATGAGCTTTTCTGGGCGTGACCGTGGTTATTGCCTGCCCATGCTCACGGCCCACGCCGCGCATTTTGGTTTTCCCGTATCAGTTGAATCAGCAGAGTTTGCAGCATGGCGAGGTGGAGTGAACTGGGATGTCGTGAAGCTGGGAGAAAATAAAACGTACTTTCAAGGAATGGAAGTCGCAGTCACATCAGTCATTAACAATTACTTCAACTAGGAAACCACTATGAGAACTATGCTTCTAATCTTTTTATTCTTGCTCTCTACAAATTCCTGGGCAGTTGGCCTTAAGGCCTCGGCCGATAAACTCGCTCAGGAGACGACTCGAATTGGCTTTGGACTGGCACTCTTTGGCCTCGTACTCTCTGCCATTTACTTTATGATTGGTAGACAAGATGCTGGCCAGAAAATGACTCAGGCACTTCTTGGAGTTTTTATCTTAATGCTCAGCCCTTCGATCTTAAGTTTCATCAAGGGATTGGCATAATGAAAAAATATCCAAAATTTTTAAAATCGTTGCCGGAGTTTTACGGCCTTGGTTTTCCAGACTTAAGCGTTTTGATGGCCATGCTGTATTTCTCCATGCTTTTTAACTTAAGCCCCTTTGCAAGTATCAGCTTAAGCGGTCTTGCGATTCTTGCTTGCAAATTTGTCCGAAAGAATTTTGATCTTATTGGATGGATGCTGCCCAAGGACAAAGACATTTTTCTAAGCGATTCAACCGAGGTGAAAAATGATTCCACTATTTCACGTTGAAGAAAACAAGCTGACCTCTCTAAATGGGGAGGTCAGCACTTTCTTTGAAATCTTCGGCCCTGATCTCGAAGGATTGGATATAAATGCCGTAGATCGAATTTTCACTGATCTTGAAAAGAATCTGATCAACACGGAGGCGGTATTCAAGTTCTATTGGTTAAGTGGCAAGCTGTACCTAAACTGCTTTGGCGATTTTTCACTGGAACATGGGAAGATCATTCCAAGGAACGAACCTGTTGCTACTTTTTTAAGGCAAGAACAGGCACGGGTGCGTTTTTACGACAATTACCTGACTCTCGGGAATGATTATCTACGCATTCTCTCAGTCGAAGACTTTCCAGAGACGATTCAACGCTTTGAAGCCAATTCATACCCGGATTTTGTCATGTGCTTTAAAAAGATTCCAAAGGTTGCGGCAAAAAACAAAATCAACTTCAAGCGCAAGCTTCATTTCTCGGCGCTCTTTAAGGGAATGCGAGATTTGGATTCTGAGAACGCCTATTATCAGTCGGAAGACCTCTTAAACGAGGTTACTACTGATAATAAGGCCCTCTTTTTGGTTGAGTGCTTTTTTCTTGTTCGCGCCAAGACAAAAGAGGCCTTGGATCAGCAAACGGATCGCCTCTTGGCCGAATTCAAAGGTAAAAATGGTTTACTGTTCAAGGAAGAACGGGCCTTAAGCTACTTCTATCAAAGTCTCGTCCCAGGAGTGCCGCCAAGCTTCAAGCGAAAATTGGACTTACCTTCGGACTATCTCACTTACCTGATTCCTCTGCATCGAGATGTTGTCTTTGAGGAAGGCCTTGAACTGAGCAGTCGATCAGGGAAGCCAGTCTATTTAGACCTCTTTCACAAGGAGGCATTAAATTTTAATTGTCTGATCACGGGGCAGTCTGGGCAGGGAAAGTCCATGATGGCCAATAAAATTTTAAAGTATGAGTTGGAACAAGGGACTAAGGCCTTATGCCTTGATCTCGGAAACTCTTTTAGAAAAAACGCCCTCTATAATAAGGGCCAAGTTTTTTCTGAAAAATTTAATCCACTACAATTTAAAAGTCCTCGTTACCTAAAAGAATTTGTGTTGTCAGTTATTGATGAACGACTTGGAAAAAAAGAAGAAGGACGGCTATTTGAAGTCATTACCAAAATCTTGGAGCAAGGGCACAGCTCTAATTTTGCCAACTTCATCAGTGAGCTTGAAAAAGAGTTTTCGGGTATCAGTTATTATTTCGCTGAGCTGAATCCGTATTTTACAGACGAAGTAATGCCGCTTAACGATTTTACCTATTGTGACTTTGGCAATTACCCTGATGCCATGAAGGCACCGCTGATCATTTATCTGATTGAATATTTCAAACATCTCTCTGGTCGAAAAATCTTCGTTTTTGATGAGTGCTGGCATCTTCTAAGTAAAAATGCTGATTACATTGCAGAGTGTTTTAGAACCTTTAGAAAAGAAAATGCCAGTGCTATGGCGATATCTCAAAACATGGATGACTTTTCGGAGACTCAATTAGGCCGTGTCATTATTCAAAACACCTACTTTAAACTTTTTTTCAAACAGGCATTATCGGAGTCAGAATTTTTGGATGCGATTGGAAAATCTTTACTGGATTCCGTTTTGTCAAAAAAGGGGGCCTATAGTGAATTTTTATTTCTTACCGAGACTCATAAGAAACCTTTGCGTTTTTATCCTACTCCTTTGGAATATGAGCTATTTACTTCAGATAAAAGCGACACCAATCATTTCGACGTTTACATGAAAGAAAAGGGGCGCTTCCTCCCCTTTAAAGACGCAATTACTAATTACACGAAAATCAAAAATCCTCAGAGGGGGGGTGTATGAAAATGCGTAACATCCTTATCTTTTTTAGTCTTGCCATGAGCTTGAACGTTCAGGGGCAAATCATTAGTTCTGATACGGCGCTTTTAGTTGAGTTAGTTACCACCACAGCGAGTCAGCTCAACGAGCTTGAAAAACTTGTTTCCAATGCTGAAAAGTATACCGAGAAAATGCAGCACTATAATGAACTCTTTCAAGATGAGTATTTTAGGGCCGAACGCATTTTATATCTGGCCGAGTCTCTTGCGTCTAAAAAGGAAATTAACAACCTCGGTGAGCTAAATTCGGCCATTCGAGAACTTAAATACTCGATTGCAGACATGAAAGAACTATTGCGCGATTACGCCAAGATCAAAGGGGATGAAAAGAAGACTACGGCCCAGGTTAAATCTGAAAAGAAGGTAAATCAAAAAAAGGAACGTATGGCGCAAGGCCAGGTGGAAAAATCAATCAATGCGCGGACAACAGGGAGAGCGACACAGCTCACGGCCCAAAATACCGCACTCCTTTATGAATCCAATGTGGATATGCACAAAACTCAGCTTGAAATTTTGGAAAAGGTTTCAACCACGAACCGCCTCCTTGCGGAGGAGATGGAAGACAAACGCCTTGAACAGATAGAAAAAGAGCAATCCTACAATCTGAAACGAGGAATGCCAGGGAGTGCAAAATGAACGTAAATATTTTACAAGAAATGCTCCTCATCGAGGATAAAAGCGTTTTCAAGCTTTACCAAGAAATGATGCTAATTGCTGGGTATTTTGTCGCCCCTGTTTTCACCATTGGGTTAATCCTGGAATATTTCGGCCAGATGAATTTCGGTGCCGTGGTAGTTAAGCTTTTTTTAATAACCATGTTTATGGGTGCATTCTACGAAATTCACACCACAGGAGTGAAGCTTGCACTTGAAACCGCAAGTTTCACATTGCAGAAAGTGAGTCCCAGAAATCTCTTTGTAAAAAAGTGGACCACGGCCAAGGTGAAGACAACCGAGAAAAGAGATTGGAGTTTCATTCAATCATTTGCGATTCCAAACTTAAACGACCTTATCGCGACTATTTTTTTCGTTTTCAGTAAGGCCTTCATCTGGTTACTCAAACTCATCTACTCAAGTGTTTATCACCTGACCTATGTTTTTTCAGGCATCACGGCGATTCTCTATTTCCTTGGATGGACCAAGGATTCACTCAAGGGAACTGTGCAGGCCAGTCTTTGGTGCATGGCCATGCCCTTTGTCATTGTGGCGATCTTGGCCCTCGTTGGAAATAGCATTGATGAATCTGCCATTTCAGGTGAATTCGTCCTGGCCAAGATGGATACGATTATCTGGCTTTTTGGGGTGACGCTCCTTTTACTCATTAGCCCCATGATCACTTACGCAATGGTAAAGGGTGAAGGCATTCATTCATTTGGTTCCAAGATGGGGGCGATGGTCCTGAGTTCGGGGATGAAGGCCATGACTCTTTATCCAATGCTTGCAGGAGGAATAAGAAATACAACACGGGGAATGAGTCAAGTTGGTTCAAAAACTCTCATGGAACCATCAATCAAAGAACTTCTACAAAAGGAACATGCTCCAGATACGAGCCAGATGAAACTTCTTGATAAAAAAGGTGGCATTAAAAGTCCATTTAGCACTGGAAGATCACTTGATGAGCGTTTGAAAGCAGTTGGGATGACTAAGGATGAAGCTCTGACACTATCTAAAATGCCAGTATCTCAAACTCAAACCAGTGGTCTGGCCCCGATATTTAAAAAAGCTCCAAATCGCAATTCTGCGAATCGGTTTCTAAAAAGAGAAAAACAATCGTTTCAGTTTGATAAGAGATATTGGGATAGCATCGCTCCTGAGCATCGTGAGGGAATTAAGAAGAAGTACGGCCTTGATGGAAATAACATCGCTAAAAACAAAATTCACTATCCTCTTTACTCAGGCAGACCAAGTGTGACTGTTTCTACTCCAATAAGAATGAAAGACACACCCACAAAGAAGAAGGAGGTTTAAATGAACTATGATGAATTTGAAGCAAAATTCGTTAAAGAGAATTTCAAACTCAAGATTGCCCTTGCGGTGAGCTTGATTGTCTTTTCTGTTGGGACGGCCTCAATTCTGTTAGAAAAGCGTTATTACCTCTATAAGGGCGGCGCACTCTTTGAAGAAAGACCACTTGCAGAGGAAGTTTGCCGCCAGAGCTTTAATACTTTGGCCGAGGGCAACCCAAATCCCAACGTGGTCAGCTCCGGTATTATTGAGCTGGCCAAGAAAGAAGCGTTTAATCTCTCGATTGAAAAGATTTATCAGGTCAAATCCCTTGAGGTTGGTGCCTGCAAAATCATTTTGAAATCAGACGGCAAGCTCATGGCCTTCAAGGTCACGCTTGATGGTAGTAACACTAATCCCTTTTATTACAAGCTCTCGCAAATTGATGAAATCCCAGCAACGAAGGAGGATTTGTGATCTTTCATATCTTAATGAACCAGATGACGATTTTATTTCTAAGTTTGAACCTTTTAACGACCTTAAGCTTTGATAGTGAAATTGAAAGCTATCTCTATGGCGGAAGTCCTGAAGAAATGTTTTTTCAGGTGACGGGTAATAATAAAACCTTGGCACTCAGGCCTCGAACCGAGGGAGGGTTTTCAAATCTCTTGGTCATCACGAAGAATAGAAAATACTACTTTGATCTTAAATACGACAAAGCTAATCCTCATCAATTTATCGAGGTCAAGGACGGCGTGATGAACCATGCGCTCACTAAAAAGCTGAAGACTTCCGATTTTGAAATTTTAGAGGGAGATAATTCAATTCTCTTTATGAATTTAAAATCTGCTGAGGTGGATGTGAATGGAGTGAAGGTTAAGCATCAGGAATATTTCTCCAAAGGAGTTCCGATCATCTCTGAGGGACGTCGAATCCTAAACTAGAACTTTAAAAAAGGCATGCTATGAAAATTTTAGCGATTCTTGTAATCGCCTTGGGGAGCTTTGACCTTAAAGCAGAAATTCCGAGGATTACAATGCTTAAAACACAAAGAAGCGCGGGAATTAAACCGAACTCACATAGGAGGGAAAACAATGACGAACTTATCCACCAGATGCTTGAGAGCAACAAAAAGCTCATGGCACTTCTGGAAAGGAGGACTTCAACTCCTGTTATTTGGGAGCAAGGTGCCAAAATCCTCACGGGAAAGGTCGTTCGTGGTACTCTTCTAAACTCCATTGTCTCGACCAACCTAAGCTCACCTATCTTAGTCCTTGCCCATCCCGGCCAGGGCCTGCCACCAAAAACCAAATTCTCTTGCCAAGGTGTGACCCAAAACAAGCGCGTCCTAACCTTGTGCTCGAAGATGGTGACTCAGGAGAAGGAAATCCCAATTGTCGCTCAAGTATTAAACCTTGATGGCACAAGCGGGCTTTTAGGTGAGTACGACGATGGGAAAGAGGAATTGATCATGGGAGCGGTAGCATCGGACTTTGCGCAGGGGATGCTCTCTGCTGCTCAAACAAAACTCGCTTCACCCTTTGGCGCTATTCGTGAGGACTCGCTTAAAAATCAACTCATGCAAGGTGGTATCCAATCAGGGAGGACCACCTCAGACATTTTGCTTGAAGAGGCGAAAACAGCGGAGCCCATCGTAACTGTTAATGCCGGAGAAGAGGTCTTGGTTTATTTCATGGAGGCCGTAAATGAAAATTAGAATCCTATTATTTTTATTGTTCCTTACAGCTTGCTCAAGCTTGAAGCGCTCCATAATGGGTGCGGCACTCTTGGGTGGAGTTGTCGGAGGAACAGGAGGTGCGCTCTTTTCACCGAATACCGAATCAACAAACCAGAACGCTTACATCTTTGGCGTCCTTGGAGCAGCCGCAGGCGCAGGCCTTGCGTATCTTCTGCTCGATGATCCGCAAAACAAAATGAAGGCACCGATGTTACTTGATGAGACTTCGAAACCGCACAATGAGGTTCCGCTCTTTGATTTTTCCCCAGAACTAAAAGGCATTAAGCCAGAGGTCAATTTTAAACCCGTAAAGAGGTATGAAGTTCCTCTAGAGAAGTTACCACCCGAACTGGAAGGGAAGGTCAAAAAACAATTCATCATCGAGTATGAGTCAGAGGCCAGAACCTTAGAGATCGACAACAGAACAATTGAAATTAGTCCACTTAAAGCTTGGGAGCATGTCTATGAAAAATAAGAATCAGTCACAGCCACTTGATCTATTTACGCCGTTCTATGAAATTTTCCATGAGCTATGTGTGATCATTTTTGATCTTGCCAGAGAGCTTGCCCTCTTTGGGTTTCGAAAAATAACAAATAGGGCACCGCCACTCGTGAAGATTCACCAAAAGGCACTGGGCGTGAGGAAGGTGACTGAAATTGAAAATGCACTGGGAATTGATACCAAGACGCGAAAGCCAATTCTCCTTAAGGACATTGATTTCAGGCGGCACAGCTTCATTGTTGGGGCCGCTGGCTTTGGTAAAACTAATTTGATCAGCGTCCTCCAAGAAAACTCCCTTCGGGAGGGTAGGCCCATTATCTTCTTTGACCCCAAGGGTGACATGGAGGCACTGACAACTTTCCAGAGGATTTGCAAAAAGTACAAGAGGCCATGCTACATTTTTTCAGAGCACTTCAAGGAATCAATTTCTCTAAACCCTATTTTGGAAGGAACAGTAAACCAAATCTGCGACCGGATCATGCGCTCGTTTGAATGGACGGAACCCTTTTATCGAGATGCCTCACGCAGAAGTTTGACCAAGGCCCTTTCAAAGTTGGAATCAGAGAAAACTCCATTTACGCTAAAGGCCATCTTTGAGGAACTCGTCCAGATGGAAAGCAAGGACAACGTAGGCCTGCTTGCGAAAATTGAAGCGATCCTAGTTAGTGACTTTGGCAAGATTCTAAATTCTGGGCCAGATGGACTGACGCTTTCAAAGATCAGAGAAGAAAAGGCTTGTCTCTACATAGGCCTTTCAACTCAAGGCTACGGCGAAACAGCAACGGCAGTTGGCAAACTTTTCTTAGGGGAGCTTCTTTATAATTCTTACAAAACTTTGAGTGTGTCGGGGGAAGAGGGATTAAAAAATCCTGTCAGCATCTACTTTGATGAGTTTGGCTCACTAGTAACACCGGAGTTCATCGAACTTCAAAACAAGTGTCGAGGGGCGGGAATGGAACTCACCCTTGCGGTTCAGACCGCCGCAGACATTGATCGAATTAACCCAGACCTCACAAGGCAAGTAATTGAGAACGCCGGAAATTTATTCATCCTTAAGCAGCGCTTAGACGAATCAGCTTCATTATTTTCTGATGCTATTGGGACCGTGGCCTGCAAGAAGGAGACTCACGTCATGGAGGATGGGCAAGTGCAAAGGCGAGGG
>JAHFAA010000110.1 GCA_023250775.1 Bdellovibrionales bacterium | reverse complement strand
GGATATGGAAACATCTATTCAAGTAAGGAAGAGGCTCAATTTGCATATCACACCGGCAAGCTGCATTTGCAAGCGCCTGTGAAAATTCGTATTGAAGGCAAGCTGATTGAAACCACAGTCGGTCGTACCTTTGTGTATGACGTGATCCCAAAATGTTTGAAATACAACGACATCAATAAAATTTTGGACAAGAAATCCATCAGTAAGTTGATCGATCTTGCCTATCGTGTTGGTTCAGAAAAAGAAACTGTGTTGTTGGCCGATTCAATAATGCGACTTGGTTTTGAGTACGCGACGAAAGCCGGTATCTCAATCAACATCAAGGACATGATTATCCCCGAGGAAAAAGTAAAAATTCTTGCTGAGGCCTACAAAGAAGTCGATAAAATTACCGATGAATATAACGAAGGCTCGATCACAAACGGCGAGCGTTACAACAAGATCGTCGACGTTTGGGCGCAGACCAACGAAAAACTTACCAAAGTTATGATTCAGCGAATTTCGACAGATACTTTTAGCAATGACAAAGGGGATACGCTTACAGCGCCTTCCTTCAACTCATTGTTTATGATGGCCGACTCAGGCGCCCGAGGTTCAACTACCCAAATGCGGCAGTTGGCCGGTATGCGGGGTCTTATGGCCAAGCCGAGTGGTGAAATTATTGAAACACCCATCACATCAAACTTCCGTGAAGGTCTTTCAGTTCTTCAATACTTTGCTTCTACTCACGGTGCACGTAAAGGCCTAGCCGATACAGCGCTTAAAACAGCAAACTCAGGTTATCTAACTCGTCGTCTCGTGGATGTTGCTCAAGACGGTATTATTCGTGCTTTTGATTGCAATTCTCAAGACGGCATCGTTCTTCACTCACGTATTGAGGGTGGCGATGTTGTTGAGCATGTTGCCGATCGGGCCATGGGTCGTGTGACTGCAGCTCCGGTAATTAATGCCAAAGGTGATGAAGTTTTCCCACGCAATCAACTTCTGACTGAGCGAGAAAATCTAATTCTAAAAGAACAGTCAATTGACCAAATTAAAGTTCGTTCAGTTCTTACGTGTTCGGAGCGATATGGCTTTTGCGCCATGTGCTTTGGTCGCGACCTTGCTCGCGGTGGACTTGTTAGTGCCGGTGAAACAGTCGGCGTTATTGCTGCACAATCAATCGGTGAACCTGGTACACAGTTGACCATGCGTACTTTCCACGTCGGTGGAACTGCAGCGTTCGCTGGTACTCAAGTTAACAAGACTGAAGCCCGAACTGCAGGCGTGATTCATTATGATAATGTTCAGACTGTTGTGACTCCAGAAGGTCAGTCTATCATTATGAACAAAGTCGGTGAAATCGTTATTAAAAACGCACAAGGCGTAGAAAAAGAACGATATAAAGCCCCTTACGGCGCCGTTGTGTTGTTCAAAGAAAATCAGAGTGTCAGTGTGGGTGAAACAATTATTGAGTGGGACCCATACACCCAGCCAATTCTTACTGAGGCCAGCGGACATGTGAAGTTTGAAGATCTTCTCACCGGTGCCACTGTTAGTGAACAGGTAGACTCTGTAACTGGTCTCACTCACCGAGTGGTGATTGAATCGAAAGATCCTTCTCTGCAACCACGACTCGTGATCGTTGATGACAAAGGTAAGCCTGTTAATATTTCGGGAACAAAACGTACTGCTAGCTACCGTCTGCCGCTGGGTGCGCACATTATCGTAACTGATGGCGATCCAATTGGTATCGGTGCAGCGATCGCAAAAGTACAACGTGAAACTACTAAGACCAAAGATATTACCGGTGGTCTGCCTCGAGTTGCTGAGCTTTTCGAAGCTCGCAAACCTTCTAATGCAGCCCAGATTGCTGATATCTCTGGTACGATCGAATTCGGCCCTGAATTACGCGGAACCAGAAAGATTATCATTCGACCTGAGGATGGTGCAGAACCAGTGGTTTATTCAGTTCCAAAGGGCAGATACGTTATTGTGAACGAAGGTGATTACATTCGCCCAGGCGAAGCGATCATGGATGGTCCAAGTAATCCGCATGATATTCTGCGCGTTTTGGGCGTTAAAGCGTTGGCCAATTACATCGTCAATGAGATTCAAGAAGTATACCGACTACAAGGTGTTAAAATTGATGATAAGCACATTGAAGTAATCGTAAGCCAGATGCTCAAAAAAGTTGAAGTTACCGACCCAGGTGATTCCGGCTTTATTGTTGGGGATACTGTTACAAAGGGTGAGTTGGTGTCCGAGAATGAAAAATTGGTCGCCAATGGTCAGAACCCTGCAGAAGCGAGATCAATGTTGCTCGGTATTACTAAAGCATCCTTAACGACAGAATCTTTTATTTCTGCAGCGTCATTTCAAGAAACCACTAAAGTGCTTACACAAGCTGCACTTGAAGGTAAGAAGGATAAGTTGCGGGGCCTAAAAGAAAACGTTATTATGGGCCGCCTCATTCCAGCCGGTACAGGTATTCCTAAATATCGGGATTATGAAGCCGTGGCCATAGTCGAAGAGGATGAATTGGCAACAAAGGTGAACGTACAGATTTAAAAATTGCTTGTGATACTTGCCTTGCTATGTTAGACAGCCGATAGCAAAGTTAAGTAGTTGAGAGATAAAAGCATTTTGCATGTGCTGTTAAGCTATATAATGGGAGCGCGATCAATGCCAACGATTAACCAATTGATTAGAAGTGGCAGGACTGACAAGGTCATGAAAACCAAGTCACCTGCACTAAAATCCTGTCCACAAAAACGCGGAGTTTGTACTCGCGTTTACACGACAACACCCAAAAAACCAAACTCTGCTCTCCGTAAAGTGTGCAAAGTGAAGTTGACTAGTGGTTACGAAGTTATTTCGTATATCGGTGGAGAAGGACACAACTTGCAAGAGCACTCGATTGTGCTTATTCGCGGCGGTCGTGTAAAAGATCTTCCAGGTGTTCGTTACCATACAATTCGTGGCGCTCTAGATGCGACAGGTGTTGAAAAGCGTAAAAAATCTCGTTCGAAATATGGTGCTAAACGTCCTAAAAAATAATTTATTAACCACTTCCCGGTGAGAACAAGCCGGAAGAGTAAGTTACTTTTTGTAACTGAAGAGGAGAAAGAAAATGAGTCGAAAACATCGTGCCCCCGTCCGTGAAGTCCTTCCTGATCCGAAATATCAAGAAGTTTTGGTAACGAAATTTGTAAACTGCTTAATGGTCGGTGGTAAAAAGGCCATTGCAGAAACAATTTTTTATGGAGCTCTCGATTTGGTTGAGCAGAAAACAAACGAAGAGCCTATGAAGACTTTTAAGAAGGCCCTATCCAATGTGAAGCCTGCAGTTGAAGTAAAATCACGCAGAATCGGCGGCGCTACGTACCAAATTCCAGTAGAAGTACGCACCAATCGTCGTCAATCACTAGCTATTCGTTGGATCCGTGATTATTCTCGCGAGCGTTCTGGTAAAACCATGATCGAGAAATTGGCTGACGAAATTATTGATGCAGCTAACAACCGTGGTGGAGCCGTTAAAAAACGTGAGGATGTTTATAAGATGGCAGAGGCCAACAAGGCATTTGCCCACCTCAAGTGGTAATTTCCATTTTTCTTTAAATCATTTATGATAAAGGCCCCTAGATACTAGGGGCTTTTTTTTTGGTGTCAGCTAGAATCTATAATGAAAACTCAAAATGAAATTCATAATATTAGAAACATTGGCATCATGGCCCACATAGATGCTGGCAAAACTACAACTACAGAACGAATTCTTTATTACACCGGTAAAAATTATAAAATGGGTGAAGTTCATGATGGCACGGCCACCATGGACTGGATGGTTCAGGAACAAGAACGAGGAATCACAATCACCTCCGCTGCCACCACCTGCCATTGGCAAAAGAAGACTATTAACATCATTGATACTCCTGGGCATGTGGATTTTACCATTGAAGTTGAAAGATCTTTGCGTGTTTTAGATGGTGCTGTTGGGGTATTCGATGCCGTTTCGGGCGTAGAACCTCAATCAGAAACTGTCTGGCATCAAGCCGACAGATATAATGTTCCGCGTTTGGCCTTTATAAATAAGATGGATCGGGTCGGTGCCGATTTTCAAAACTGCATTCTGGAAATTCGAAGCAAGTTAGGTAAAAAGGCCAATGCAATTCAATTGCCCATCGGTGAGGAAGAAAAATTCAGGGGTGTTGTTGATTTAATTCGAATGAAGGCCATCTGCTTTAAAGAAGAAGATCTCGGATGCTCTATTGTTGAACAGGAAATTCCAGAAGAACTCATGCTTGAGGCAGAGAGTTTTCGCGAGGAACTTATAAGTGCAATCGCTGATTATGATGACATGCTGGCGGAAAAATATTTAAACGGTGAAGTGCCCACTCAAACGGAAATCAAAACTGCACTTCGTAAAGCAGTCATAAAAGACAACTTTATCCCAGTCCTCTGTGGCTCTGCTTTTAAAAATAAAGGAATTCAACCCTTGCTCGATGCGATTATTGACTACCTACCCTCGCCAATTGATCGTGGTGAAATCAAGGGACATAACGCCAAGGATTCTGAGAAAATTGAGACTCGAAAACCCCTTCCTGATGAAGTTTTCAGTGGAATAGCGTTCAAGATTGCCTCCGATCCTTTTGTTGGGACTTTGACTTTTGTGCGCATTTACTCTGGTGAACTAAAAGTAGGTGCAACTATTTTCAATCCCCTGAAGAAAAAACGCGAACGCGTGCAAAAAATTCTTCAAATGCATGCCAACAAGCGAACTGAATTAGAGGAAGCTTGTGCTGGTGAAATTGTTGCTCTTGCTGGATTAAAAGTAACAACAACAGGCGAAACCTTATGCCTGGAACACCGTCCGATTATTTATGATTTAATGGAATTTCCCGAAGCGGTGATCTCCGTTGCGATTGAACCCAAAACTAGCGTTGATGAAAAAAAATTGCTTGGTGTTTTGGAGCAACTCAAAGTTGAAGACCCATCTTTCAACTTCAAGCATAATCCCGAAACGGGGCAATTGTTGATTTATGGGATGGGTGAATTACATCTCGAGATCATTGCAGACAGAGTAAATAGAGACTTCGGTGTCGGTATCAACGTCGGACGACCACAGGTTTCTTACCGTGAAGGCATTAAATCAATTGCTACGGGAGAAAATACTTTTTCCAGAGAGATAAACGGCAAACTCCAATACGGTCACTGCTTAATTGAAGTTGCGCCTCATGATTATCAAGCCGGAGTCTTGTTTGAATCTAAAATTTCCAAGCGCGACCTTCCTGCCGAGATTCTAGAGGCCATCAAAAAATCAATTTTAGACACTGCCCCAGGTGGATGTCGAGTTGGCTATCCCTTCATTAACATCAAGGCTACCCTTCTTAAGGCCAATTATAATGAGATGGATAGTTCCCCCCTTGGGTACACCATTGCTGCTGCCAATGCCTTTAAGACGGCCTGTGAGGCAGCTGGATTTGTCATGCTTGAACCATTTATGGCCTTGGAAGTTGTGACTCCAGGGGAATTCTCTGGAGAGGTAATTTCCCAGATCAATATGAAAAGAGGCCATGTGGTTGCCATGGAGTCAAAAAATAATAAAGAAGTTATCAAAGCCGAGGTCCCCCTGAGCGAAATGTTTGGTTATAGTACGGACTTGCGATCTTCGACTCAGGGAAGGGCCAATTTTACCCTTGCCTTTAACCATTATGGGCCCATGGACTTGGCCTTAACCAAGAAAGTTCTTGAGTCGAAGGGCATATACCTCTAATCCTCTATTTTAAGTTGTTGACAAAGGGCCGCAATACAAATAAATATCTGGTTCAATTTTGCCAAAATGGGACGTTTTTAGATGAAAGCGACAAGATTAAGAATAAAGTTGCGTGCGTACGATCATAAATTACTTGATAACTCTGTAAATGAAATTGTACAGACTGCAAAAGAGACAGGTGCTCGAGTTGCTGGTCCAATTCCATTACCAACAGAGATTAACAAGTTTACAGTGTTGCGCTCTCCGCACATCGATAAGAAATCACGAGAGCAATTTGAAATGAGAACTCATAAGAGGTTAATTGATATTTTAGATCCGACTCAACAGACTATTGATAGTCTTATGAAGCTCGACCTTTCGTCAGGTGTGGATGTAGAAATCAAATATTAGTTTATTTTTTAATAACCATGCATGCATCCCTTAGTCTAAGGGTGATGCTGTGGAGGAAGAATGGCCCCAGATAAAAAAGCTGCAGCCGAGTCTGCAACAGAAAAGTCAGTCGTTAATTTATCATCATTCTATGGCCAAAAGGCCGGCATGACGCGAATCTTTGATGAGCACGGAAATCAGGTTCCCGTTACTGTCATTAAACTTATCTCCAACCATGTTGCGCAAGTTAAAACAAAAGAAAAAGATGGCTACAATGCCTATCAACTTGCTTTTTATGAAAAGCGTGAAAAACTTGTTCCTCAGCCAATGGCTGGACATCTAAAAAAAGGCCAAGTCGCGCCTGTCTTCACAAGACTAAGTGAAATTAAAGTCGATAAAGCTGATCCAGCCGTTGTTGGTGGCAAAATTGGTTACGATAATTTCAAAGCATCTGTTTACGTGGATGTAACCGGATCTACCAAGGGTAAAGGTTTCCAGGGCGTCATTAAGCGATTCAATTTTAAGGGCGGTCCAGCTGCCCATGGTTCCATGTTCCATCGTCGTCCAGGATCTATCGGACAACGTCAAACTCCCGGACGTGTTTATAAATTAAAAAAATTGCCAGGTCATATGGGTGATTTGGTTCAGACGGTACAAAATTTGATGATCGTTGAAGTGAATCTCGACAAGGGCTATATGCTCATTAAAGGTTCAGTTCCTGGAACGAAAAGTGGTTTCGTAAGAATTTCGAAATCCATTAAAAAGGCGCTTTAGAAAGCGCGAGGCTTAAGAGAGTAGAGGGTGCATTATGGCGGAATTAAATGTTTTGAATAGTAAGTTTGATGCAGCAGGAAAGCTTGAAACAGCTGTAAGCCTGACTCCAGAGGACATCAATGTTGCAGTTGTTCACCAAGTGGTGAAAGCAACGTTAGCTAGCCGACGTCAAGGCAATGCAGCCGTAAAGTGCAAGGCGCTGATATCCGGCGGTGGCAAGAAACCTTTTAAGCAAAAAGGTACAGGAAATGCCCGTCAGGGAAGCAATCGATCTCCTCTTATGCCAGGTGGTGGTTCATCTTTTGGACCAATTCCACGTTCTTATGAACAAAAAGTGAATAAGAAAACGATGCTGGCTGCGATTCACTCTGTATTGGCAGATAAGCATCAGTCTGGAAAATTGACGATTTTGAATGAATTGAAAAGTTCTGGAAAAACGAAAGAGCTGTTTAATCTTCTAAATAAGAAAGGCTTATTGCCTGCATTGGTTGTAACAGACTCAAGCGAATCTTTGGCGATTAGAGCATGTCGAAATTTTTCGAATGCCAAAGCAGTTCCCGTAGATGGTTTTAGCGTCTACGAAGCCGTCAGATATGAAAATTTGGTTATTGAAAAGAAAGCATTAGAAACGTTACTTAAAAAGTTGGTGTGATATGTCGCAGTTAGAAAGTGTTTTATTGAAGCCGCTCATCACAGAAAAAGCCACAAAGGCGACTGAAAAATTTAATAGGTACGGATTTGTCGTTGCTGAATGGGCCACGAAAAATCAAATTAAGAAAGCTGTTGAAAAACTTTATGATGTTAAAGTTTTGAAAGTTGCAACGGTTACACTCCCTGGTAAGCATCATCGTTTCGGTGCGCATGCTTATAAGAGTGCTTATCGTAAGCGTGCCCTTGTTCAGTTGGGCGAAGGGCAGCGAATTGAATTTTTCAAAGGTGTGTAGAACTAGAATTTTTTGAGGTTGGTTATGAGTATTAAAAAGTATAGTCCCACGACTTCCTCCCGAAGATACATGACGGTGATTTCATCGTCAGCGTTTACGAAGGGAGTTGAGATTCCAAAAAGATTGATCACAGCGAAGAAATCAAAATTTGCTCGGAACCATTTCGGCCGAATTACGACTCGCCATCAGGGCGGGGGACATAAGCAACTTTATCGTACGATAGATTTTAAACGAAACAAGTTGAACATTTCTGCGAAAGTGGAAGCAATTTGCTACGACCCGAACAGAACATGTCATATCGCACTTCTGTGCTATCTAGATGGCGAAAAGAGTTTTATTTTGGCGCCACAGGGACTGAATGTGGGTGACGTGATTGTCAGTTCGGACGATGCCGATATCAAAGTTGGAAACTCTAAACAACTGAAGGATATTCCAATTGGTACTCTCGTTCATAATGTTGAATTGTACCCTGGGGCTGGCGGGCAGATGGCTCGTTCAGCAGGATCATATGTGCAAGTAATGGCCAAAGAAGGTGATAATATTCTTCTTCGTGTGCCATCGGGAGAATTGAGAAAAGTTAAACCAGATTGCCGTGCGACAATTGGTCAAGTTGGTAACTTAGATCATGAGAATGTTGTTATTGGTAAGGCTGGGCGCAGTCGACACCTTGGTATTCGCCCAGGCGTTCGTGGTGTTGCACAAAACCCAATTGACCATCCATTGGGTGGTGGAGAAGGAAGAACTTCAGGTGGACGCCATCCTGTGACTCCATGGGGACAGCCAACACGTGGTTATAAAACGCGCCGTAATAAACGTACTGACAAATATATTGTAAAACGTAGGAAATAGTTATTAGGCGCAGGAGATAAGATATATGTCTAGATCTTTAAAGAAAGGCCCATTTGTAAGTTTCAAGTTGATGCGTAAGGTGACTGCGCTTCAAGGTGAAAAGAATAAGGCCGGTAAGGTGGTTAAGACGTGGTCAAGAGCATCGACCATCGTTCCTGAATTTATTGGGATCACTTTTGCTGTTCATAACGGGAAGAAATTCATCCCTGTTTATGTAACGGATAATATGATTGGTCATAAGCTTGGTGAATTTGCTCATACACGCGTGTTCCATGGCCATACTCCTGCAGAGAAAAAAGCCGAAAAACCAGCAGCTGAGTAAGTTTTAGAAGGGGATTAATATGTCAATCGTGGTGAAGAGTAACAAGATAGGAATTGGCCCACAAAAAGTGCGGCAAGTTTGTGATCTTGTCAGGGATAAGAAAGTTTCAGAGGCCCTTAAAGTACTACGTTTTTGTCAGAAGAGAGAAATTGCTCTTGTTCTGACCAAGTTGCTAAACAGTGGTTTGGCGATTGCACAAGGGACTCAGAAATATGACCTCGAAAACTTGGTTATCGGTACCATCTATGCTAATGAGGGCCCGATGCTGAAACGAATTCAAGCAAGAGCTCAAGGGCGTGCTTATCGCATTCGAAAACGAACGTCACATGTGTTTGTTGAATTAAAAGAAGCTTAATAAGGAAGGGATAATGGGTCAGAAAGTAAATCCGTATGGTCTCAGATTAGGTTACATCAAAACCTGGCATTCGACTTGGTACGCAAAACAAGGTTATGCAGATGCACTTCATGAAGATTTGGCGATTCGGAAGTTCATTGAAGAAACCATGAAGAATGCGGCTGTTTCAAAGACAGAAATATCCAGGACATCTGACCAGATCAAAGTAACTGTTCATACTGCTAGACCAGGCGTCGCCATTGGAAAGAAGGGAACAGGAATTGATAAAATAAGAGCTGAGCTTAAAAAAGTCGGCAAAGGCAATGTGATTTTTAATATTGCTGAAGTTAAGAGACCTGATGCAGATGCAAAATTGATTGCTGAAAATATTGCTCAGCAGTTGGAAAAACGAGTGGCATTTAGACGGGCCATGAAAAAAGTTATGCAAGCAGCGTTTCGTGCTGGCGTGAAAGGAATCAAAGTAAAAGTTTCTGGGCGATTGGGTGGAGCTGACATGGCTCGAGTTGAAGGCTATTCAGAAAGAAAGGTTCCTTTGCATACATTGAGAGCTGATATTGATTACAACGTAGCAACAGCTCAGACGACCTACGGTGCCATCGGAGTAAAGGTGTGGGTCTACAAGGGCGAGATTTATCAATAGGTTGTGAACGCGGTTTAATTGAGGAAAGCATATGTTAAGTCCTAAAAAAGTAAAATGGAGAAAGCATCAGAAGGGTCGCAATAGAGGTCGAGCCAAGGGTGGAAGCACCATATTCTATGGTGATTATGCTCTTCAGGCTTTACAGCCAGGGTTTATTACGAACCGTCAGATTGAGGCTGCTCGTATTGCTATGACTAGATCCATTAAGCG
>JAHFAA010000506.1 GCA_023250775.1 Bdellovibrionales bacterium | reverse complement strand
CATGATTCCGCTGATGATTGCCAAAGATGTTCCGGTGGCCGACGGGATGTCTCTCCTTTTCAATGTTGGAATCACTCTCATACCAATGGCCATTCCTTTGTCCGTTCTCTTTTCGATGATTTTTTCTTTAGGCCGCATGAGTGATGATTCAGAGATTGTTGCCATGCGATCTTTTGGAATTTCCAGAGAGCGCTTATTTCTTCCGTATCTCATTGTCGGATTGGTTGTGGCGCTCATGACCTTGGCCTTGAATGTCGCCGTGATTCCTGCTTCCCAGAAAAAATTTAAAACCATGATGCTCAAACTAACCTCGACAGGAATGTTGAGCAATATAAGGCCGGAGCAATTTTTTACCGAGATTCCGGGCGTCACACTGTATGCCGAATCTGTTGATGGCGATGGCAAAATTCTGGGGAATGCAAATGGGAAATCAGGAAAAGGGTGCGGAACAGGTTATTTTGGCGAAGAGAGGGGTGTTGATGAAGCATGGAGGGGAGAGTGTGCTCAATATGCGCCTGCACCTTTTTAATGGCAACATCACGAAAACTAAAACTGGCGACACCCAGGTGGAGAAAATTCTTTTTGATGAATATGATTTTCCTGTTTTCCAAAATGATTCTCGTCGTGAGGATGTCGACAACGATTCAACATGGTCAAGCCGTCATTTGTGGAGTGTCATTCGCACTCAAAAACAGAAGCTGACAGATTTTGCAGTCACGAGAAAACAGCGTGAATTAGGCAAGGCCGAAAATGAGGATGAGTCTAAAACTAAGTGGTATTTGACCATTCTTCTGCTTGAATTTTGGAGTCGGCTTAACGTTCCCCTTCAGGTGCTGGCCTTCACTTTTCTGGGCTTTGGTCTTGGAATTAAAAAAGGCCGTGGAAAATCTCGCAACACCGGTGTTATTGCTCTTCTGCTGCTTATTGGCCATTACACAATTTTATTTCTGGGGATAGCCATGGCGAGAAAAGGACAGCTTTATGCGGGCGTGGCGCACTTCACTCCCACCATCCTTCTTCTTGGATGTGGTGTTTATTTCTATCGCAAATTCGACTGGGCCTCGTAAAGAACGATTCGGTCCTATTGGAGAAGTTGCTTAACTGAACTGATAAAATCGGCATTGATTTGGGCAACAGAACGCTTAGATTTTGCACTCCAAGTTTTTTCAATTTCCACAACAGAGGCCTTGATTACGCGTTTCGTGAATTCAGCTTTTTTCAGTTTGCTGACCTTGAATAATTTCCACAGCTGCGAATGCGCCGGGCCTAATAACCCGTGCACTTCATCATCCGTCCAGGTTTCAACATCCAAGAGATTTTCAAACCAACGGGCCTGGCAGGACTCCTCTTGTAAATCACAGTCATCCACCATGGCGCGAGGATCGTCGAAATAAACGGCACCGATAAAATCCGCCACCAATTCACTGTAATAACTGAGGACATTATCTTTGGCCTCAAGCTTTTCTTTAACGATAGCATCTCCAGTTTCTTCTGCTGCGCGATCTTGATCAGCATAAGTCATATAAAACTTTCTGATTTCTTTACTCATTTTTATCATGTTCATGTAATGAAAATAATGGCCAATTTCATGTGCGAAGGTGGGCATATCCGACTTCAAGTCACCCACATCTGATTTATAGATATAGGGCATGGTTAAGGCCTCCTCCTTATAACTGGCGCTGAAATAGGCATTATCCAATTGCTTCTTGGTTATGATCGTGAGGCGTGTTGGAACAATTAATTCTGGATAATACAAATCATGCAGCCCTTGAAAGGTTTCTCGCAGCTGCTTTTTAAATTCTTCGGGCGTCTTTTTATCTTCTTGAAAAGTTAAATGGGTTTCGATGCCAAAGACCGATGCGCTTATGACAAGAACAAACAAAAGAATGATCGTTTTCATGCTGAATATCACGAATGAATTTTCGCCCTTCCAATTGAATAAATTTAGCATAAAGGGCGAGTCAGGACTAAAGACTGTGTAATTATTACTTTCAATTTTTTAGTCACGCGCGAGCTGCGATTTAAGGCCTTTTCAATCCTGCCATTTTTATAAGTTTACACTCATGCGCCGAAGGCGTATTGTGCGCCGTGTGGTCGGACAGGAGGAGTCATGAAACGATCTTCTATTTTACTTACATTAGTCTTTTCTTGGATCACATGCGCCCAGGGCGCAACACCTGAGCGACAAGTATGGGATCTGCA
Source organism: Bdellovibrionales bacterium (assembly GCA_023250775.1). Lineage (GTDB taxonomy): Bacteria > Bdellovibrionota > Bacteriovoracia > Bacteriovoracales > Bacteriovoracaceae > GWA2-49-15. Next base: position 613 of record JAHFAA010000506.1, on the reverse strand, counting down.
AGGGAGCTATAATCTTCAAAGTGGTGATGCCCATTGCGCGCAACAAATTCAGATTAAGCTTAGTTGTTCGCATTGTGACACCGATCATCCTTATCGCTCCTGGATTTACATTCCTAATTTTGTGTTGGCCGCAGTCAAACATCCTCAAAATAGAACGACCACCGGAATCAAGTGGGAGATCGAAGGGTATCTTAATCTTGGCCCATACACCCATAGCACTTTTCAGTTCCCTGGAAAGACCACCTTATATTCTACCAACGTGACTTGGGATGGGTCTCATTTGCATCGTGAAAGAACGATGACCTACCACTGCAAAGGAATTCTCTGTGCCCGTCCGAAAGAGGTTATCGAGCGCGAGGTTTCCACCCTTGAGAAAGACGAGGCCGGGTCTCTCCACATAAATGAATATGAAATTCGAAATAGTAAAAGACGTATTTTCGGTTGGAAGACGGAGAAGGAAGTTGCCGCCAAGTGTACTTATTCTCCACGCGACTAGGTCTTGCTTTTGCAGATTGTATAATGCGTGTGAGGACCGCGATCCAAACGCTCAATTAAACCCGCCGTGCGAAGCTCATTGATCAGCCTGATGGCGCTTCGATGAGAAATCCCGAGC
>JAHFAA010000505.1:741-2818 GCA_023250775.1 Bdellovibrionales bacterium | reverse complement strand
TTTTAAGCGCATCATGGCCACCAACCGAGTGTTGTTCAATGCCGCCCCCGCGATTACAAATGTTCTTCTTAATGGAAGCGTCGCCATCAGCAAACCAAATAAGGATGATGTTTTGAGTCTGACAACGTCCGCCCCTGAAAGTTATACTTACCAAAATATTGATGGCAGCTTTGAAACCAAGACGGAATCTTTCGAAGTGGCGTGGTATGTCTCGCTAGGAGAAATTTCAAAACCCAAAGCGTCGGCAACAGAAACGGTTAAGTACAAGTCCGATCCGCCCAGCACCCCCATGCTTCTGATCACGATCTTACGTGATGGGCGCGGCGGCGTCGCCGTTCATCGGGATGTCTTTTAATTACTTCGTTAAATTGGCCAGCAGGGCCTCGATCGTCTCTTTCAGATTTTTTAACACCTGAGCGGGAAAACGAGTAATAATGAAACTACTTGAAGTCGTTTCAATTTTTATCACGGCCTCTGTCGTTTCTCCGCTCGAAGATAGAATCCACGTGGAGACAGTGGTGTCCATCAGGGGCTGATTGGGTAAATTATATTTCGTGGACAATTCCTTTCCCAGTTTTTCAGGCACCATCGAATTCGTAATCGTCACTTCCTGACTGGAGCGTTCGATCCTTACTTGCGAAAAATAGCTTCCACTCTTCACACTCTTGATTTTTGTCCAGGTATAAAATTGATCATTGCTTTCACCGGGAAAAATTCTGGTTTCTTCCACATTCGGGACATTATAGTGGCAGCTCGAAGTCTGGCAGGCATTGGTATAATCGGTGATCACACTGACTAATTTTTCCATGGGCACGGCAAAGACCCCATGTCCTTTCCCTTGATAGTGGCCATGAGTAACTTCCGTCGTTTCGACTTCTGCAGCAAGGGCTGTAAAGGCAACAAAAAGGGCCAAGCAACAAATCAATTTCATTTCTTTCTCACTTGTTTGAGAGCGACAGGAGTCTCAATTTTAAGTTGTTTTTTTATCACCTTTTCCAATTCAAAAACATTAAATGGCTTGCTTAAAATATGAAACTCGCCGACGTTGAGATCTTCTCCCTTGTCGGCGGTCACGTAAATAACCGGAATACGATAGTTGGTATCACGCAGAAATTTCGATAAACACAGGCCACTTTTTCCAGGCATATGAATATCAGACATGATTAAATCAGGCAGAACTGTATCAGTTTTTAGTCGCTCTTCAATTTCTTTGAGCGAGGCAAACACCGTCACTTCACAATCGACGATTTCCGGCAGCAATTCTTTGAACGCTTTGCGAATCTCGCGCTCATCGTCCACGGCATAGATGGCATATTGGCGTTTTTTCTTTCCAAACATCTCTGCCTCCAAGGCAAAATTAGTATCGATATTTTTTATTCAACTCCACCATGCACTCTTCAAGCGTTCCAAGCATAATATCAAACTCATGCTGACCAACAATTAAAGGGGGCGCAAGGCGAATGGTTGAGGCGCCACAACCAAGCAACAGCACTCCTTTTTTGAAGCTCAAAATTTCTAAATCTTCCATGTAGTCATGAATCGCGGCCTTTGTCTTTGGGTTGTTAAATTCAATCCCAATCATGTACCCGAAGCCGCGAACATTTCCAATAACCGGAAAGCGCTCTTGCAATTTGCGAAGTTTTCCAATGACGATTTCGCCATTTTGACGAACGTGAGGAAGAAGCCCCTCAACAATTTTCAAAGTCGCAAGCGAAGCGGCACAGGCCACAGGATTTCCACCATAGGTTGAACCGTGCGTTCCACGCCCCCAGGTCATGACACTTTCTTTGGCCACGATAGCACCAAGAGGCATGCCGCTGGCGAGCCCTTTGGCCGTACAATAAACATCAGGATACACACCATAGTGTTCAGAAGCATACATCTGGCCGGTGCGACCGACGCCTGACTGAACCTCATCATAGACCAGCAAAATTCCATGCTCATCACAAATACGGCGTAAGCTCTTCAAGAAAAATTTTGTCGGCGGAACATAGCCACCTTCACCTAACACTGGCTCAAGCACAAAGGCGGCAACTTCTTTTGGCGACACCAAAGTCGCAAACAATTCTTTTTCAAT
>JAHFAA010000505.1:0-731 GCA_023250775.1 Bdellovibrionales bacterium | reverse complement strand
TATGCTCAATGGCCGGCGAGGCATTCTCTGTCTCTCTTGGATCAGCATAAGGATTGCAGTAAGGCACATGATAGATTCCTGGCATCATCGGCCCAAAATGTTCGCGATACTTAACTTTGGAAGACGTAAGCGCGATCGCCCCGGTGGTGCGGCCGTGAAAAGAACCATTGAAGGCAATAATGTTTGGCCGTTTTGTGTGATAGCGTACCAGCTTAATGGCACCTTCAATCGCCTCAGTTCCCGAGTTGGTGAGGAAGACTTTTTTGGCGCCCATGCCGGGGACATACTCACCAAGTTTTTCGACAATATTTGACATCCCCTCATAGAAAAAATCTGTGCCACAGATATGCAGAAACTTGTCGGCGGATTTTTTTATCGCGTCAACAACTTCAGGGTGCGAATGACCTGTGGAGGCGACGGCAATCCCGGCCATCATATCGAGATAACGGTTTCCATCCACATCATAGATCCAGGGGCCTTCGCCCCGATCAACAACCAGATCATAGGCCTTAATATAAGAGGGAGAAGAGTACTTCCGATCCTTGGCAATAATCAGTTTGCCTTTGGGGCCGGGCGGTTGAACTTTGATTTCAGGATATAATTTAGTCATTGTATTTTCCTAGTATGGGTGTCTTGTCTGAGATTGTTCGCGCATAAATTGACTGACGTAGTACGGGCCACAGAAACCTTTGCCACTGCCGCCCGATCCTTTCCAACCGCAAAAGGAATTC
>JAHFAA010000504.1 GCA_023250775.1 Bdellovibrionales bacterium | reverse complement strand
TTGAAAAGCTTTTTCGCAACAATAAATTCGATGCCGTTTTACATTTGGGCCGGATCAGTCACACCAAGGCCAATCCGCGCGCCCATCTGGCGGAACGCCTCGATCTCAATGTCATGGGCACCAATCGCATTTTGGAACTTTCACTTCATTTTGAAGTCAAAAAAGTGATTATTCTGAGTACCTATCACGTTTATGGCGCCTATGCCGACAACGCTATTTTTTTGAAAGAAGATTCCATTCTGCGCGCTTCAGCAGCTCACCCGGAGCTTCGTGATGTGGTTGAAATGGACCAACTTGCCAGCAATTGGATGTGGAAATATCAACATCAAATTGAGACGTTGATCTTGCGTCCTTGCAGTATTATTGGTCCGCAGATCAGAAACGCCATGGCCCAGTACCTTGTGACCAAGTATGTGCCGGTTCCCATGGACTACAATCCCATGCTGCAGTTTATTCATGAGTTCGATATGGCCAATACGCTGGTGCATGCTCTCAAATATATCCCCACCGGGATTTATAACGTGGCCACAGATGAATCCATGTCACTGCATGAGATTAAAAAATATATTGGTGTTCCCTATATTCCTGTTCCGGTTTTTCTGCTTGAACAGCTGGCCAAAGTAATCAACCAGACCTTCTGGTCGGTGCCCGACTATTTGATTGATTACCTGAAATATCCCTGCATCTTGAGTAATACTGAATTAAAAATGCACCTTCCCCCCAATTTTTTTAAGTTTAATACTCGCGAAATCCTTGATTTGATCAAACAAGATTAAGTCTATTGCATTGCATCGCCATTGACGAAAAGTGTCTTGCCCCGTAATATCTGCGGACTTTGTGCCTCGGTGGCGGAATGGTAGACGCAGTGGATTCAAAATCCACCGGTAGCAATATCGTGGGAGTTCAAGTCTCTTCCGAGGCACCATAATTTTTCTTAAAATAATCAAATTTATTCATCATTAATTGCATTCTAGAAAGCAAAGACGCCTCGGAAGAGACTTGAAGCGAGATGGACGGGCCTGCCTAAGCAGGCCGAGGGAGCGTGACGCGACCGAGAGTCCTTCGAGGGGAGGCCATGCAGAGAGGATGCTGGAAGCATCCGACCGTAGTGGCCAAGTCGATCTCATAGCTAGAGCTTAATTGCACTTCGGAATCGACCCAAGAATCTTCTTCAACGACTTCTCTTGCGCCTTGAAATCTTTCTTCGCCTCGAGAGCAAGAGGCAATAAAATCATATGATACTCACCTTTATCGACCTCAGACCTGATAGACAATGAGCCATTGGAGATGACGCTCTGATGACCACGTTCAGATCTTAGTAAAAGATTCCAACTTTGATAATAGTGGCAGTAGGCATAGGCCGCTCGGCAGTTGGGACTTCCAAAAAAACCAGCCGTCAGAATATAGGCCAACTGTCCGCCACAAGAGCGTCTGTGACTTCGGCATTCTTTAAAACGTTTTTCTTCTTTAACCGCCAATTTGCAGACACCTTTATTTCGTGCAATCTCGCGAAGTTCATCTTCCTGGTTAAAATATTTTCCCAGAAAGTCTTCATCATTCAGTTTTACCTCAAACTTTTTCTCTAAATCTTCGATTGCGGCATTGGCATACTTTAACTGCGTGGAACGAAAAGTTTCTTCTTCCTTTTCAAATGCCTTTGGATACCACTCATCAAAGGTAATTTCCTCAGATCTCCAAAATCGTTCATCTGAAAATTTTTGTGAAAAGGCCTGTCGATTATCGGAGTCCTCAAAAAAGATGTTTTTGAGATCGCCCTGTTTCAAGTCTTCAATTTTGTCGCGAGAAATTCCAGGACAGGAAAGAAGGGTACACTTGTTTTCGCCAAAGGTGATGGCCTGAGATACGGGAATCAGCAAAGCGTTGATAACTACGAATGATACAAAAAGCTTAGTACGCATGAGCGTCTCCTAAATCGTTCTCCCAAAAACATGTCCCTTTAAATTGCATCTTATCGTTTATTTGCGCGTGAGTTGTGTGAGTTGCAAAATTTTTACGAAAATCTTGGAACTGTCTAAAGTTTAGACACGTCAATAATTTCATCACTAATAAAACCTGAAATCGCGCGGTTATCTGCAAGATCTCTGGCGTGCGGATTGCAGATTAAACTCGGGGTTCTGTGTAGGGAAGGGGTTTTTATGTTGAAAAATGGTTACCAGTTTCTGGTCATTGTTTTGATTGCCATGTGTAGTTTTGCCTATGGGCAAACTCCCGCCGTACCAGTCTTGAATTTAGATGATCAGATTACAAATCTTCCAGGTCTTGGCTTCCAATATGATGGCAGTCGAAGAATTTCGCAGGAAGAGGCCCTTCGTCTTTTTACCCTTGCTCAAAGTAGACATGATCGCCAAAGTTTATCCGGCCCAGGTCGATGTGCCACCTGCCCGGATCATTCTGATACACCACTCGCCGTGATTCCCGGAAGTGGAAGTAGCTCAGGCAGCGGAAGTGGAACTCAATGGCAAGTTGTATTCTTGATGCGCTTTGGTCTGCGCTCAGGTTCGGGTGGTTCTTCCTTTATTAGTCCAGAAACAACGGGTGGAGCTCGTCTCGCTACCGATATGGAGCAATTTCGCAGGTTGAGTGTCGCTGGTGAACTCACCAATGCCAAAATCGATGAAATTTTAACCGCTTCAGGGAATGCACTCTCGCATAATCCTCAAGCCGCCATGGCCTATGTTGCTTCTCTTGGAAGTCAGTTGAGTGGACTCTATGGCGACTCAAATGCCGGAACCTTTATTCCAAGATTTGAGCAATACGGACATCTGATCGCCGGTGAAGGATCAGTCGGGCAGTGTTCT
>JAHFAA010000503.1 GCA_023250775.1 Bdellovibrionales bacterium | reverse complement strand
CAGTATTACTAAATACAAAATTAAAAATTACGTTTTTCGTTGTACTTGGAAAGAATATCAAAAGCTTTTTGCCGAACCTGCGCTCAAGCTGGAATGGGTTGCGAGTGATTCGGCCAGCAGTAATTTGTCCACGGCAAGCCTAAAAGCGCTGTGATTTGACAAAGACTACAAGGAACGAGAAAATTATAGGGCGGAGATTAAATCATGGATCTTTTAATCAAACAATTTGCCTTAGTGTTTGGCGGCCAAGGGTCTCATTACTACTGGTACATTGGTATCATTCTGGCAATTTTAATAATTGCTTTGATTTTTGTCGTCTTCAAATCCAAGCATGGTGACTTTAGAGGAGAGGTTGAGCAACTCAAAAATATGTCTGGAAATTATAATGAGTTGCTGAAGCAACACCGTAAACGTGAAAAAGAACTTGAGAATACCATCTCGGAAAAAGAGGCCATGATCGCCAACTATGAACAGAAGCTGGCGCGTTTGGAGCAAAAAAAATAGCCCGTCTTTTTATGAGTGAAAAAAGCAATCGAAAAAAACTTGAGAACCTTCTCCTCCATTTGGAAGATCTTTTTTCCGATGTGGGATTTTCGCGTGCCGAGATGTCGAGTTTGCACCGAGAATTTCAAGATACAAAAGCGACTATTCTTAAAACTTTTAACTCTTTGGACAAGTACAAACTCTTTAAGAACGAATCTTACCAAGACTTGTCCACTTTTCTCGAAGACAATATTCACAAGCTTGATCTGTTAAAGAGCAAGATTTCGCCGCCAAAGCAACCACGGAGCAATCAGCTTTCCGGCGATCTTAATTCTGCCTACCGGTTCTTGGGCCTTTCGGCCGATGCCTCTGATGAAATGCTCAAAGATCGATACCATGAGAAAATTTCCAAAAATCATCCCGACAAGGTCGAGGGAATCGGATTGGATAGGGAGTTTTCAGAGCTGGCGAAAGAAAGATCGCAGGAAATCAATAAGGCCTGGAAGATGATCAAAAAACATCGTGGAATAAAATAAAAACACCGAGAAGAAGTGTAGGCCGGATTTTGTCTTGGGCCATCATTCATCTGGGATCTGAGTTACCTCAAACCTCGAGCGTCCTACCCGCCTGCTCGGACTGGCCGTCCTAGGAATCCATCGGTTGCCCGGAAGATTCTGCGCAGGCCTATTTGGACTTGCACCGCGTAGAGTTTACCTGATTTCACTACAGCGAGGCCGGCGAACCGGCCCCCGTACATACTTTCTGTTGCACTAGTCCTCACCTCACGGTGGACGGGAGTTACCCGCTACGCTGCCATATGGAGTCCAGACCTTCCTCCAGCACTTGCGTGCCAGCGATGTCCCCTCCTTCTCGGTGTTCTATCTGTTTGCCTGCAATGACAAATATAGTCAATAGCTTTTAGGAATTTCGACGAATAACCAGGAGCCGCCCACATCCTGGGCAATAAAGCGGGTGGATGCCGTGCTCAAGATCGACGGCACTTTGGCGATCAATCAAAAAGCGGCAACAGTCACAGTGTTGATTTTCAAACCATGCCAGAGGTTTTCCTTTGCCAAATTTCTTCATCACATAGAGAAAGGCCTCGCGATAGTCAGGCGCGAGGTCATTTAACTTGAGAGCAAAACGCTCTTTTAAATTTTGAATTTCCTTTTGATCATTTTTTATCAGCCCTTCGACTTCAGTCTGCACTTCTTTCAGCGCCTTTTCAGAACCGGCCAGATATGTTTCAAGGTCCTTCATTTCCGAAAGGAGAGCGTCACTTTCGCCAAGAAGATTCAGGGCGTTTTCTTCAAGTTTGGCAATTTGCTGAGACAAAAACTCGACTTCTTTTTGAACAGATTCAGCTTGATGGGTGCCCGTGGCATCATGAGAGTGGGCCGTGGCACGTGCCAAATTTTCCTCTGATTTTCCCAGCTCAAATTCAAGTCGTTTGGCCTCTAGTAATTTACTTTTTTGCAGAGCTTTTTTCTCGGCCAGTTCATTGGTCTTTTCCTGGCGCGTGTTTTGTATCATTTCCACGCGTTGCTTGTGCCCGTCGATTTTAGCCAGGTGCTCCGCAATCATGCGATTGAGTGAACCAAGCTCACCCAAAACCGGAAATGGGTCACTAAAAGTCTGTGAATGGAGTCCACTATTCATTTTTTTTCACATTTTCTATCGTGGAAATTTCCACGCCTGAACTGCCCTGATATAATAACCCTATTTTTCATGATGAAAAGGTTTAGAAACGATGCGCGGTAACCTATTTGGTAAGATGCTTTCAATTGTCTCTTTTGGCGAATCTCACGGTCCTGCCATTGGTGTTGTGGTTGACGGCGTTCCCAGTGGCTTGGCCTTTTCAGCGGCAGATTTACAGTGTGAACTTGATCGCCGCGCTCCTGGTCGAGTGGCCGGCACAACCACGCGTAAAGAGGCCGACGCGGCCGAAGTTCTTTCCGGCATTTTTGAAGGCAAGACTTTGGGAACACCCATCGCTGTGATCGTGCGTAACACCAGTCAAAAATCGCAGGATTATGACAAGTTAAAAAATGAAATGCGTCCCGGCCATGCTGATCAAACGACATTGTATAAGTACGGAATTCGTGATCATCGCGGCGGCGGGCGCTCAAGTGGGCGCGAAACCATCGCTCGTGTAATCGGTGGTTATTTTGCCTCGCTGGTTTTACCCTCAGTTTCAGTTCGCGCCTTCACCACCAAGCTGGGACCTTTTGAATTTAAATATTCACCAACGATGAAACTGGCCGATGATTTTGGCCCCTATGGTTTTCCTGACAGTTCGCAAACGGACGCCATTCGCGATTATCTTCTCGAGCTCAAGGCGC
>JAHFAA010000502.1 GCA_023250775.1 Bdellovibrionales bacterium | reverse complement strand
TATTGACCGTGGAAGAATTGGCGGTTCGTTATGGAAAATTTACCAAAACTCATACGATGTTTTTAGAATCGACGATTGATTGGCAGTATCGCTTTTTAAATTTATTTAAAGAAAAGGCGCAAACGTTTAGAGATTTTGAGGCCTACGGAGCGCAAATTTTGTCAAATGAGTTGGAAGCTGGCGAAGAGGTCTCTCAGATTCTGGCGATGCCCACCACCAAGAATATTGCGCAGTATTTGGTCAATATTTTACATCCAATCGCTAGTGCAACGACCTATGTCTCAGAAGCGCAGGTGGGAGAGTGGATGGATGCGATGAAAAATACACTGGGAGTGAAAGGTAAGCCCCTTTTCTTGGGCGCCAGATTGGCCTTGACTGGGCAACCTCATGGCCCTGACTTAAAAGTGTTATCCTCATTGACACCTTCCAAAATTCTCTTGGAAAGGGCGACTAAACTTTTAGAAAAATTATCTTGATGTGAGAACCGCTTGATAGAGCGAGGTTTCTTGTTTGGCCGAATCGATGACCAACTCTGCTGGCAGCGCGCGCAGATTATAAAATGATGCCATCGAATGACCATAGGCCCCGGTATCAGCGATCGCCAGATAATCCCCCACATGGACAGGAGTGAAAGTTCGGCCTTCGGCAAAACAATCTGAAGTCTCGCACACGGGACCTACTACATTGGCCTTAAAGGTTGGTCCGGGTCTTTTAATGAGGGGATAGATCTCGTGATGGGCCTGATAAAGTGCTGGTCGAGCGAAATCATTCATGCCGCCGTCAACCACCAAAAAAGTATATGGCCCAGATTTTTTAATCCGCACAATACGAGTGATAAAAATGCCGGCATTCCCGACAATGCATCGACCAGGTTCGCACACCACTTGAGTTGGATATTGATTCAGATAAGAAGTCAGGCCTAGCTTGACGGCATGGGCGTATGTTTGAAAAGGCGTGAATGGCATTGTGTGGTGATGATAGCCTATGCCTAGGCCGCCACCGACATCGAGAAATTCCAGTGGGCGATTTGTCGTTTCACTGATGGTAAGCGCCAGTGAGGCCAAGGCCCTGAAGGCCTTTTTTGAGGCGTGAAAAGTGAGAAGCTGACTGCCGATATGGACGGAGAGCCCCACCAGTTTGAGATGTTGGCGGTAGAGCTGACGCGATTTAAAAAGGGGAAGCGCGCTCAAAATATCCTTTGGGAGCAGTCCGAATTTATGTGATTTATTACCAGTTGAAATGAGATGGTGGGTTGGGGCCTTGATGGAAGGATTGAAGCGAAAGGCCACTCTCGCCACTTTGTTTAACTCTTTGGCACACTCGGCGATCAGCTGCAATTCTTCTAGTGATTCAACATTAAACGCCCGAATGCCATTTGCTCCGGTATTCAAGGCCTGAAGGATTTCCTCTTTAGTTTTTCCCACTCCCGAAAAAACAATTTTGTCCGGCGAAATTTTTGCCTGAGTTGCGGCCGTGAGTTCTCCCTTGGAGACAATGTCAGCGCCCGTTCCTAGTTGTTCTACGTGGCCCAGGATGTGAGGGTTAGGGTTCGCCTTTAAAGCGTAACAAAGTAACAAATCATAAATACCAGTCTGCGCAAAGGCCTGGCGAAAAGCGGCAACATTTTTAGTCACAGCGTCGAGAGAATAAAGATAAAAGGGTGTTGGTGGAGTGAGCGAGATGTTGGCAAGATCGATGCCACTGTAAATTAGTTTATTTTTTTTGTAAGAGTAAAGTGGATGCAAAAGACGAGACATGCAATTATCCTGTAAGTCCATGGCAGGTTCAATGGACGATAAGAAAGCAATTTTTAATTTAAAAGCGCAATTTGTTCCCGCAGGGGATCAACCAGCGGCCATTAAAACTTTAATTGATGGTTATCAGGCAGGCAAACAGTTTCAGACATTATTAGGTGTCACGGGGTCGGGCAAAACTTTTACCATGGCCAATGTCATTCAGGCGTTGGGCAAGAAGGTTTTGGTGATGGCCCATAATAAAACTTTGGCCGCCCAGCTCTATTCTGAGTTCAAGGAGTTTTTTCCCGAGAATAGAGTGGAATATTTCGTTTCCTATTACGATTATTATCAACCCGAAGCCTATGTCCCCGGCTCAGATACTTATATTGAAAAAGATTCGGCCATTAACGATGAAATTGATAAGCTCCGACACAGTACGACTCAATCCTTAATTGAGCGTGATGATGTGATTGTGATTTCTTCCGTCTCCTGCATCTACGGAATTGGTAGTCCGGAAGAATATGAGGCCCAAAGGTGCACCATTATGAAGGGGCAAACACTGGGGCGAGACGCACTTTTGCGCGAGTTGGTGGATATTCAGTTCTCTCGCAATGATCTTGATTTTCATCGTGGGGTTTTTCGGGTGAGGGGAGACGTGGTGGAAGTTTTTCCCGCCCACGAAGCCGAGAAGGCAATTCGGATTGAGTTCTTTGGCGATGAGATAGATCGCATCAGTATTTTTGATCCACTCACGGGAAAAGATTTTTTCACCGTCAATCAGACAACTATCTATCCTAAGTCTCATTATGTGGTGAGTGAGCAGAATTTAAAAAAGGCCCTGGAAGCAATCAAGGTGGAGTTGCGGGAGCAGTTGATGGCCTTTGAGGCCGCCGGAAAACTTGTCGAAAAGCAGCGCCTTGAACAGAGAACCATGCTTGACCTCGAAATGTTAGAGGAGATGGGACATTGCCCGGGGATTGAGAATTACACCCGGCATCTGATGGGAGGCGCCCCAGGCGAACCGCCTTATACTTTGATTGATTTTTTTAAGCACGATTTTCTTTTAATTGTTGATGAGTCACACATGTCAA
>JAHFAA010000501.1 GCA_023250775.1 Bdellovibrionales bacterium | reverse complement strand
GCACCATCAATTTCGCCAGTTTTGTTAACTAATTCTTTGATTTAGCTTTAAACAGTTTAATAAGTTAAAATATCGTTCATGACTTCTGCTATTAAAAAATGGTTTTTATCACCTCATGCAGCTGAAAGAATGCAGGAGAGGAATATCTCGGTTGCGGAGCTGGAAAAAGTTTTAACTTCACCGGATGAAGTCATTAAGCAGGGTCCAAAATGGATTTATGTAAAAATGATTAAACATAGAAAAGATAATTTATTAGCGGCGGTTGTTTTAGAAAAGAAGGAGGGCCTATGGCTGGTCATCACATTGATGGTAAACTTTCAAAAAAAATAAAAATGCCTCATGTTTTCGTGGATAAGGATGCCGACTTTGCTTCCATTAAAATTGCAGAGGGCATTGAAACAAAATCCTATGTGAAAGATGGTTTTGTCTTTAGCGAGGATAAGAAAGGCAACATTATAGAAATTCAAATTCTAAATTTGAGTGAAATTAAAAAGCATAAAAAGTCGGCGTAATCTTTTACCAATAATGTATGCCTAAACCAGTAACACCATTTGTCGGTTGTGATGTTTTTGTAACTAACGAGAGGCAAGAAATTCTTTTGATTCAGAGATCTGACAATTGCCTTTGGGCAATGCCTGGTGGTTGTCAGGATTTGGGTGAAACCCCGGCCGAATGTGCTATCCGTGAGTGCTTCGAAGAAACAGGCTTTAGAGTTGAATTAATTCAGTTATACGGCATTTTTAGTTCCAAATGTTATGAGTATTGCAATTACCCTTGGAAGGAAAATGAATTTACTCACATTTTGTTTCAAGCAAGGTTGATTGGAGGCGAGGCGAGATTGTCTGAGGAAACAAAAGGAATTGCCTGGTTTTCTTGGGATGCCTTACCTGAATTATCAGATGGCCACTCAAAGAGAATTGAATATGCTTTCTGCAAGCTCAAAAATTCAACCGTTGGGGCATATTTTGAGTAATTTTTTTTAGTTCGAGACTCGTGCGCAAAGTTGGGTTGCGTTATTTCTAAATTCGAATACTTAGCTGAGAGATTCCAAGATTGCGGTTCGATAATCGTCCATGAGTGGGCACCATCAATTTTCAACCATTTGAAATCAAAGAGAAATTCAGCATCGGTGCCATTGGCATGAGCTAAATATGAGTTAGGGCAAAATACAAGTAATATCAATATGTTGAGCATTGTAAACTTTATAACATTATAACTTTATAAAGTTGGAAAGTTGTAATATAATTAAAGAAAAACAGGAACTCTATTCATGACTCAAGTTAGAGATTTTCTTCTACACAAAATTCCCACCCACCCAAAAAATGTGGTGTTGATGGCCATGCAGAAGTTTGGATTAACGAGAACGGGAGTTATTTATCACCTCAGGCAACTCAAAGCAGAAGGACTCATTCGGCAAGAGGGTAATCGCAATAAAACTTCCTATTACCTGGTTCAAAATATTCCTAAACTCGAAGAAGGTTCTGAAAAACAATTTTGGGTTGAGGTAGATAAAACAAGTGAGGAAGAGCTTTGGAATAATTTTGTTCGTCCGTTGATTCCGAAGAGGACTGCTCAAAATGTTGTAGATATTTGTCATTTTGGTGTGACAGAGATCTTTAATAATGTCATCGACCATTCGCAGAGCCAAAAGGCTTCAGTCAGAGTTCAAATTTCTCCAGATAAGATTGTGATTACAATCTGTGATTTTGGAATTGGTATTTTTAAAAAAGTTGCAGTTAGCTGTGGGTTCACAGATTATCGTGAATCAATTTTAAAACTCACTCAAGGTAAATTTACCACCGCTCCGTCCCGTCATTCAGGCGAAGGGATTTTTTTTACATCGCGGGCCTTTGACCATTTTGCTATTTTGGCCAATGGCCTTTTTTACAGCAAAGACAACGGTAAAGAGGATGATTGGTATTTTGAAACAAGGGATGAAAAAGAAGAACAGAGTACGCTCGTGAAACTTGAGATTTTCTTCGATTCAAAATCAGACTTGAAAGAAATTTTCCAAAAGTACACCAACCCAGAAAGCTTTCAATTTAATCGAACGCATATCCGCATCGAATTGAGTAAATTTGAGGAAGACCAGTTAGTTTCTCGCTCTCAGGCCAAAAGACTTTTGCATGGACTAAAGGATTTCAAAGAAATCATCTTGGATTTTAAAAATATTCGAACAGTGGGGCAGGCATTTGTAGATGAAGTCTTCTTTGTCTTTGGCAATGAGAGGCCGCAAGTCCATTTTCTAATCGACCATGCAGTCCCAGACGTCATTTTTATGATCAAACGTGGAATCAGTACTCGAAACATTAATCTCGATCGAATTCAGTTTAGAACTGAGGATACTGCCGCAAAAACATGAGCTAAATATGTGCCGAATTTCCAATCAAAATTGTAGGACAATGCTTGCAAGGGGCACGTCCCAGCGAAGATACAGTGCTGTTTTGATTTCATTTTGGAATATATCCGGCCATAGGTTAAGATAAGAATCTGAAAAAAGACTCAAGGATATCATGCCAGATAAACATGAACCTCATATCCATGAAGGAATCAAAGTGAATTTTTCTGACAAGGTGTTTAGAAGTTTTTTATTCAAAATGATTGCAATTGTTTTTGCGAGCGAATTTTCGATTATGATCTTGCTATCTTTTCTCCCACCCTTTGGAGAAGTTGCCACTAATTTTTTTGATGCAGGCCTTTTGTGCGTTATGATTACTCCGGCCATATACTTTCTTTTAATTAGACCTCTGGTCAATACCATTAATTCCCAGATCAGTATTATAAAGCGCGAGCAGTCGGAGCTCAATACTTCATATAAGCTGGCATCG
>JAHFAA010000109.1 GCA_023250775.1 Bdellovibrionales bacterium | reverse complement strand
GCCATTTGGAAAAAAGAACAAAACGAACTGGCGCAATTGCCAGCGGCGCTTCGGAAGATGTCCACCGACCAAATTCCCCTCAAGGCCTTTAATATGGTGGGAATTCCGGCCTTGCGCCACCTTTTCTCTTCTGAAATATCGGAAACTTCGGCACCGCAAGTGATGGCCTCACTGCCTGCCACAAAAGACCTCCAATCCCTCGTTGATAGTTTAGTTGGCGAAGGACATGGACTCATTATGCTGATGGGAAAAGGTGGCGTTGGGAAAACGACCTTAGCTGCAGCCGTTGCGGTGGAGCTGGCGGACCGTGGTTATGCAGTTCACCTCACCACTTCTGATCCAGCCGCCCATTTGAGCGAAACGCTAGCAGGCGTGATGGATAATTTAACGGTCAGTCGTATTGACCCTCAAAGCGAAACTGAAAATTACCGGAGATCAGTTTTGGCCAGTAAGGGGAAAAATCTGGATGAGCATGGCCGGATGCTTTTAGAAGAAGACCTGCGCTCGCCGTGCACAGAGGAAATTGCCGTCTTTCATGCCTTCTCTCGTATCATTCAAGAATCTGCAAAGAAATTTGTCGTCATGGATACCGCCCCCACCGGCCACACTCTTTTACTGCTCGATGCAACCGGGGCCTACCATCGTGAGCTAGCAAGGCAGATGGGAGCAAATAAGCATTTTTCAACCCCTATGATGCAACTGCAAGACAAGGCCCAAACCAAAGTGCTGATTGTGACGCTGGCGGAAAATACACCGGTTCTCGAAGCGGCGAACCTTCAAGTAGAATTGCGGCGAGCAGGAATTGAACCGTGGGCATGGATCATTAACAATAGTTTGGCCTTGGCCCATCCCACTGCACCTCTGCTGCAAAAAAGGGCCATCAATGAACAGACCCAGCTCCTGCTGGTTATGAACAAATATGCCTCTCGTTATGCCATCGTCCCTCTGGTGGCAGAAATTCCGGTGGGTGTAGAGGCGCTCAAACGCTTAGCGAGACGCGCTTAAAAATGTTCTAATTTCTTTTGAAGTGCTTGTAGCTCAGGTTTCATGGATTCGAAAACGCTTGAACGGTTACACAAGTCCGCAAGAGGTTCAGGTGCAGAGATAGTTTTTTCACCAAGAATTTGAGTCATCACTTCGTTAAATTTATAAGGATGAGCGGTGGCGACTGAAACCGCAACCTCTCCGTGGAAAAATTTGTGGCAAGCGCAAAGAGCAACGGCGGTATGAGGACAGACAAAGAGATGATGTTTCTTATGATAGTGCTGAATCGTTTTCGCAATTTCCTCATCAGAATTCCAGGAGGCCGCCAGATCACTTAAAATCGATGGTGTTTTCTTCGTGTTGAAGATCAACCGCTCCATATTGGAAGGATTTCCGACATCCATGGCATTGGCCAAGGTTTTGATACTCGGACGAGGAGTCAGTTTTCCTATTTCAAAAAAATCATAGATGGGGCGATTTTGATTGCAGGCGAAATGGATTTTGCCAATCGGCAGCCCCATTTGCTTACACCATACTGCCGCCATCCCATTTCCCATATTCCCAGAGGGAATAATAAAATTAATCGGACGGCCTAATTTGAGAAAGAGATGATAAGCACTGTACGCATAGTAGGTTATCTGTGGAAGTAAGCGACCGATGTTAATTGAGTTGGCAGAGGTCAGAGCAAATTTCTTTTGCCCATTTTCCTCTAAGAACGCCTCCTTTACCAGTTTCTGACAGCTATCAAAATCGCCTTCGACTTCAAGTGATAAAACATTTTCACCCCAGCAAGTCAGTTGTTTTTTTTGGAGCGGCGAAACAGCATCTTTGGGAAAAAGAATCACCACTTTAAGATTTTTCTTTTTATAAAAGGCACTGGCGACAGCTCCGCCAGTATCACCTGAAGTGGCAACAAGAATCGTTTTTTTATGGCCAAGTTTTAAAAAACAAGACGCTAAAAATCGCGCACCAAAGTCCTTGAAGGCCGCGGTTGGCCCATGAAAAAGCTCCAGCAAATAATGCTTATTTTCCAGTTCTCGCCATAAGACAGGAAAGGTGAAGGCATCATTCACGATTCCTGAAAGGTCTTTTTCCAATTGATCATCAATAAAAAAAGGACGGAGGAGTTTTTCGCTAAAGGCGGTGAAGTCATCGTGGGACGAAAAAGATTTCAGGTCGAACTGGGGTAAGGTTTCCGGTACAAAAAGCCCACCGCTCGGACAAATTCCAAGTTCCAAGGCCTCACTTAAGGCATAGGTTTTTGTTGCATCACGAGTTGAAAGATATCTCATGCTTTCACCTTTACAAAGGTGATGGTTGGTCGCGCCAGTCCCACCTGGGCGACATAAACTTCCCCGGGGATTTTGTATTTTTTGCTTAGGACTAAGAGGAGCTCCTGAATCTGATGAGCATCTTTTTTCGTTTTTGAGAGGGAAAAGAGCGAAGGCCCGGCGCCGGAGATGCCGAAGCCCAATGAATTTGTTTTTTCGAGATCTGGTAAAAAATGATCGTAAAAGGGCATGAGAAATTTGCGTTGAGGGGTAATGATCACATCTCTTGTGTGGAGTTTGATTAAATCATAATCGCCCGATTGCAGACCGAGTAATAACCCCGTCAGATGCATGGATTGTTGAATGTAATCTTTGAGCAGGATATTTTCTTTTAAAACACCCCTGGCCTTTTTCGTCTCGAGGGCGAACTGGGGGTGAAAGATGGTGCAGTAAAGTTTGACCGGACAAGATACAGGCACGACTTGAAACTTTCCCTCTGAGTCCTTGAGACAGGCGGTAATTCCGCCATAGAGTGCGGGGGCGATATTATCGCCATGCAGGCCGCCACTCGCCACGGCCTCGCCTAGGAGAGCGTAATAAAATAATTTTTGATTATCCAATTTCTTTTTCAGTAACTGATTGGCCGCGACGACAGCGGCCACGGCAGAAGCGGCTGAACCGCCAAGACCTGAGGCCAAGGGAATGCCTTTTTTGATTTCTATTTCAAAACCATGAGAGAGTCTTTCGCCTCTGATCATTTCAAGCAAGGGAACGGCGGCAGTATTCTTGTCTGGTTCGAGAGGAAGATCATCTCCACCAATAATTTTTTTTATGCGGACTATTTTTTCAGGGATGGTTCTGACGCTCACCTGATCGGCCAGGCCTGACAACGAAAATCCCAGAATATCAAAACCGGCATTGACGTTGGCCACGGTAGCGGGGGCACTGGCGATAACGATCTTCATGTATCCGCCCTTAAATTTTCTGCCAGCTTGATTAAATCGCCAAAGACTCCAGCGGCAGTTACCTGGGCGCCTGCACCGGGGCCTTGCACCACCAGAGGATACTGTTTGTAGCGATTGGTTTTATACACAATACAATTCTCGCTCCCCTTCAGACGACAAAAGGCATGGTCATCGGCGAAAGGATTGAGGGCCACTTTGATTTTTCCCTCGTTTATTTTTCCGCTATAACGAAGATACATCTTTTCTTTTTCAAACTTCGCCCGTTTCTCTTCCATCGGGCCATCTAATTCTTTGAGTCGGGCGATAAAATCGTCAACGGAGCAGTCTCGCAGGTTCGCAGGAACCAGACTTTCCACTTGGACATCTTCCACTGTCAATAAAAGTCCCATCTCGCGTGCCAAAATAATCACCTTCCGCGCCACATCCATGCCTGAAAGATCGTCACGAGGGTCAGGTTCGGTGTAGCCCAAATCTTTGGCCTTTTTTACAATGTCAGAAAATTTGACGCCTTTTTTGAATTCATTAAAAATGAAGCTCAAGGTTCCGGAAAAGACACCTTCAATTTCTAGAATTTGATCGCCTGTGCTGATGAGATCCTTCAGCGTGGAAATAATGGGAAGCCCCGCGCCCACCGTCGTCTCATAATAAAAATATCGTCCTGTTCTTTTGTGCGATCTTTTGAATCCCTCATAAAGCTCTTGGGAGATTGCCTGAAGTCTTTTCAAATTACCTGCGGGACCTTTCTTATTGGGCGTGATGATGTGAAGCCCGCGCGACAGCCAACTTTGATAATGATTGGGAATCTCATCACTGGCGGTGCAGTCAAGAATCACTTTGTGAGGGGCGCCATCATGATCAAGATGAAGCAACATCTTTTCGAAATCAAGCGGCACACCATCACTTTCCAGAATTTTCTGAGGTTCGACGGATGAAAGAGAATCACCCAGACACATTTTTTGGGAATTACAGATGCTCTTCAAAACTAAATTTATATTATATTTTTTTATCAGTTGGGATCTTTGCTCTTCGATTTGCTTAATAAAAGTCGCGCCAATCAGGCCTGGGCCGATCAACGCCAAATTCAAAGTTAAAGAGGAAAGATGAAAAGAGGCATGGGCCGCGATGAGGCCTTTTTGCAAATCTTCATCTTTGACCACCACCGAAATATTTCTCTCGCTACTTCCTTGGGCAATCATGCGAATATTCACCCCGGCGCGCGCCAGGGCCTTGAAGAATTGCCCAGAGATCCCTCGCACCCGATTCATCCTGTCGCCAATCAAGGCCAGGATGCCAGCGCCTTCCTCAAGTGTAATTTTCGGAATATGACCCAATTCCATTTCTTTTTTGAAAGCGGTCATGGCAGAATTCTTGGCCTTCATGCCTTCCTCTGCTTTCACGACAAAGGAAATCGAATACTCGCTACTGGCCTGAGAAATCATGATGACGGAAATATTATCTTGAAAGAGGGCCCCAAATAAACGCGTGGCAATGCCTGGAACCCCAATCATAAAGGCGCCTTCGATGTTCACGACGGAAACATTTCTCATGCAGGCCATGGCCTTAACTGGATTATTGTCAGACTCAGATTGGGGCGAATTGGAAATGATGGTACCTTTTCTTCCAGGATGAAAAGTGTTCTTCAAAAAGATCGGGATATTTTTTTCCATCGCGGGCTGCATGGTTTTAGGATGAAGAACTTTCGAACCAAAGTAGGCCATTTCCATGGCCTCATGATAAGAAATTTCTTCCAGCAAATGCGCTTTAGGTACCAGCTTGGGATCGGCGGAAAGACATCCATCCACATCACTCCAAATGGTAATGTTTTTGGCATCGAGTAGATACCCCAGGAGAGAGGCGGAAAAATCACTGCCGTTTCTTTTTAAGGTGGTGGGAATCCCCGTCACCGTTGTCGCCACATAGCCCGTTACAATGCAAGGGCCAGCGGCCTTTTGGCCTATCTGCTCTTGAAGTTTGGCCTTGGAAATTTCAACTTTTAAACTGGGACCTGTGGCCGAATGTTCCACGATAAAAAAATCCCGGGCATCAAGTCTTGAGGCCGAGATCTTCTTTTGTTGCAGAAAATAATACATCATCCAGGTGGACCACAATTCACCAAAACCCGTGACATATTCAAAATCTTCTTCAGAGAAATTTCTTTTACTCGCAACGGCCACCAGTTTTTTCTCGATCAATTTTATATCGTCCGTGAGTCCTGCTTGAAATACTTTAAGATAGTCGGGCGCGAGAAGAATGAGCGTTTCCTCGTGGCGTTTTTGAAGCTCCAAGAGCGCCTGCTGATATTCACCACGATTTTCTTTGGCCAGATTCAAGATCAGGGCCAATTTGTCGGTGACTCCGGCCATGGCGGAGAGAACGATAAAGCTCTCGGATCGATCCGGGAGATCATGAATAATGGTAAATACCCGCTTGAAACAATCCACATTGGCGAGACTAGAGCCGCCAAACTTGTGCACAAAAAGAGAAGTCATATTAGAAAATCCGGGTTGGAGACGAGAAATATTTTAGCAGGTCCCTAGATTTGGGACCAGGGCAAAAAAAAACCGCATCACGAGGATGCGGTTTTCTATTAAATCAGTCTAAAAAAAGACGTCGTTAATTAGGGATGGCTATTCAAATCAGCAGCATTAGTTCCAGCTGTGATTTCTTGCAAATTTGTGAATCCGTCGCCGTCAGAATCTAGGCCTTCGATTGCAACAAAGTTGTGGTCATGAGTTTCAAAATCATGTCCGTAAGCATTACGAACTGTATAACCACCGGCCTCATGGCAAGTTGTACATTTAGCAGTTGTAGCAGATGGGTATTGTTTCTTGAAAGCTGCCAAATATGGCATTTTGGCCATAGCGCTGGTTACAGTCAAAAGTGACAAAAACGATAAAGCGAGGAACTTTTTCATGAGAAATCTCCTAGAGAGAGTTGATAAAAACGAGCAATTACTATGACGCCAGTGTTTACATACAAAAATTTGGTGCGTCAAGCGCGGGATTGTAAAGAATACTCAGCCTCTAATGATGGCCGTTCCTCGGCTTCCGGGCCGGTTAATTTCACTCAAAATGGTATCGGCGGTCTCGACGCCAACAATGTGAAAAGAATCAAGATCTTCTTTTAAAAGCTTGAATCCTTCTTCTAATTTCGGAATCATTCCGCCTTTGATAATGCCACTTTTTATTTTTTCCTGGGCGCTGCTTAAGCTTAAAGTTTTATATTTTGACTGGGGGTTATTGATGTCTTCAAAAACTCCCCCTATTTGGGTAATCAAAACCAACTTTTGGGCCTTCAAGGCCTTGGCAATCTGAACCGCCACAGTGTCGGCGTTAATATTCAAAATGGTGCCCTGGTCATCACAGCAGAGGGGGCTCAAAACCGGAATATAATGATCAGCAAGCAAGTACTGAAGGTACTTAGACCGAACCTCGACAATATCGCCGACGAAGCCGAAATCCACAACCTTTCCGTCGCTGCCACTCACCGCTTTGGGCGGTCGTTTGGTGGCACGCACGACACCGATCCCACTGACGCTCACACCTGGAAGTTTATACTTATGGAGAACGGCCAAAACATTGCTATTGATGATTCCAGGAAGAGTCATCTTCATGACTTCCAGTGTGTCTGCGCAGGTGACTCTTCTTCCGCCCACCATCTTGGGTTCAAGATTGAGACGTTTGGAAAGCGCCGTGGCCTGGGGGCCTCCACCATGAACAAGAACGACGTCTTGATTCTCACTATGGAGCTCGGCAACGGAGTGAATTAAATTGGCCAATCCCTCGGGAGATTCAGCAACCTCTCCACCAAATTTTATGACAATCATAAGAACCTCATGGCCATGATCCAAAGTCATCCAGGCCGGCCATTTCTTCAAACCCAAACATCAGATTCATATTTTGCACCGCCTGACCGGCAGCACCTTTCACCAGATTATCAATCGCCACAATGGCGGCAAAACTTTTGCTGCCACTTCTTTCTTCTCGCAGGGCCCAGCCCAGCTCCACAAAGTTGGTGTGAGCGATATTCACCACCTCGGGCAAACCTTTGGGCGAGACGATTCGAATAAAGGGATGGTTTTTATAATACTCGCGATAGATTTTTTCGATCTCGGTCTCGGTAATTGAAGCGGGCAAGTCGACCACTGAGTTGGTCAAAATTCCGCGCGAAAGAGGCGCCGACATGGGAATGAAATCGATGGATAAATCTTTTCCACCAGCGGCAATAAGTGTTTGCTCCATCTCCGGCTGATGCTGATGGTTCAGAGGCTTGTAGCTTTTTAAATTGTTCACGCGAATAGGATGATGGGTTCCTTCCTGAGGAGCAACACCACTTCCGCTACTGCCGGTGGGGCCGATGGCGCGAACTTTGCCTTTTAACAAACCATTTTTGGCCAGAGGAAGAAGGGCCAAGGCCACTGAGGTGGGAAAACATCCGGGGTTGGCGATATATTTCGCCTTCTTGATTTCCTCTTTATTCAGCTCCGGCAAACCGTAGACAAATTTTTCTAAATTTTCTGGATTGGTGTGTGTGGTCTTGTAATAGCTATTGTAGGTGGTGGCATTTTTTATGCGATAGTCGCCGGAGAAATCAATGATTTTAATATTCATCTTCATCAGCTCGGGAACTTTAAGAAAAGACACATGATGAGGCAAGGCCAAAAAAACCACCTCACAATCTTTAATCAACTCCTGAGGTGAAATATCTTCCAAAATATAAGGCAGCCGATCTCCAAAACAGCGATGCACCTGACCAACATTTTTTCCCACGTGATCAATACTGGAAATACGGTTCAAATGCACATCGGGGTGACGAACCAAACGTTTAATTAATTCTGCAGCAGCGTAACCACTGCCCCCCATCAACGCGGCCTTGATTTTTTTTGCCATAAATACTCCCGATTAGATTTCGTTCGCGGGAGTAAAGATACCCTAAAAAGGTAGAATTAGGAATTAAATTGCCGGGCGGTCATTGGGAATCTCTTTGTAACTGGATACCGTGGTGGTGGCCTTATTTTGAATGCTTGAATTTCTCCAAACAAAAAGTCCCATCTCACGTTTTTTTTCGCCGTTAATCCAGGCAAAGTGCATTTCACCATAGGGCATTTCACATTCGGCATCTCGAAAACGTGGCGACCAGGTGCCGGTGTTTATGTACTCGATATCTTCTATAAAAAGGTGGCCTTCCAGATGGGTATGTCCATGGATAACTTTTTTAACGTTGCAGGTTTTGGCCGACAAGGGTGCGCGCTTGAGTGCCTTACTGGCATTTTTGCGCACATCGGATTTCACGCCATGCGCGTAATAAAGGAAAAATGGCAGTGAGGCCATAAGAGGAACTAAAAACCACCACAAGGAAACGTTGACGAAGACATTGGAGGTTGTGAAAATCTGCCAACATCCCCACACGATGATGGCGAGCAAAAAGGCGCGATCAAGCCACAATTCTTTTAAGACCATGAGTGGTCGATGGACGGCCGGATGAGCATGATTCTCTCTTAAGGCCAGCACCACAGGGATGGAAGTATTGGCCTTTTGCGCAATTTGTTTCAAACGATCTTCCAGGGTCAGTGGGTCCTTAATGGTGGGATAGAGTCCTTCATTGATCGAAGTGAAAAGGGTGCGAAGAGAACCGACTAGCCAGGTTATAAGCATAAAAGGTTGCGTCTTCATTTCGTATTCAAAAAAGAAGTTGGTAAATTCCCGCACACTTTTCACAAATGAGTCGTCGCTATGGGGATTTTTGAGCCCCATTTGATTAACCATATAACGGTTGGCCAAATTTCCGAAGGGAAGACGAATTTTAAACTGCCCCTTTTTCTTGATCAGAGGATAGATGGGATCCAAAATTAGACAGTATGGATCATACTGGTGTCCGTGCTCAATCAATGTGTCGCCCTGAGCAATATAAAACCATTCGCAAAAACGCACATTATGCTTCAAATTTTCTGGAAGATTGAGAGCGTCAATCACCGCCTTTTGAACTTTGGGCCAATACAATTCCGCATCATGGTTTCCGATGACAAAAACAAGATAATTTCCGTCCTTAATGAAGTCAGACAGCGCCTCGACAAAGAGATGATGGTCACGCAAAATAAGGTTGATTTTAAACAATGATTTATCTTGAATGGAATCAACCCCCACCCGCTTTTCTATGTATGAAAGCTCAAAATCATCACTCAATGGCAAGGCCGTAATAGAATCAAAATCAAACGTATCACCGTTCAAAACCAATTCAACAGGTGCACCATTTACTTCATTGGTCATGGCCTTTAAAAAGGCAGCAAAAGTTTGGTCAATGAAGTAATCCTTGCGACGAAATTTCTTCCATAGGGGATTATGCTCATGAACAGGTTCGGCATCAGCAAGATGCAGGTCACTGACAGCAATTGTGTGGTATGTCGAAGACGTCAGGGCCATAAAACTCTCCCAGCTCACTTTCTATCATATCATTGAGCAAAAAATCAGAGTATTTCTTCATGTAAAACTATTGTAAATGGACGACCCGACAAGCATGATAGAGCACGTTTTTAAACAGTGCTTAAATGGTGTTAGTTTAGTAAAAATTTAAGAGGTTCGTATGAAACAAACGAGTAATCGCACGGCCCCTAAAGACTTAAAAAAAAATATCGTGCAAGAACAAGAAACCATTAGGGCCTTGCTCCTGCAAATGAAAAACCAAATCGATCCGGTCAGCTTTTCAAAATATGAACATCTCCTCGCCCACATAGCTGAGTGCTCCTGTCATGAATATCAGGCAGACGGTGTACCCTGCTCGAGTTCAGAGGTAGATTGTCATGAGTGCGAGAAGGCCTTGGCGGACCTGACCCATTTGCGTCAGGGACTCAATCAAGATTTCAAATAAGAGTGACCTATGAAAACACAATTAGCTTCTGACATGCGAATTCGCGTTTTAAAAAAATTAGATTCCGACATTATTGGAATCCGCATTCACGGACGTGGCGGACAAGGTGGTGTCGTCTCTTCTAAAATTTTGGCGTTGGCCTTTCATGAAGATGGGATTTGTCCTCAAACCTTTCCCAAGTACGGTGTCGAAAGACGAGGAGCACCTGCCG
>JAHFAA010000500.1 GCA_023250775.1 Bdellovibrionales bacterium | reverse complement strand
GACTAACTTTGTTGCGCAAATTTTTTGCATATCCAAGGCATTCAGGCTTTTGGCCCAGCCAAAAGGAAGATTCTAGTATTCGAATGACAGAGTGATCTAAAACAGCGGGATCTTTAAACTCATCCAGCATGGCCAGATACCTATAGCGAGCGGCATCGAAAACTTCTGTTTTAAAATAAAAATCAGCAATGTATTGCTCTTTTTGTTTGAACATCTCAGAGGTCTTGTCACTTTTTTCTTTGGCCTCTTTTATATATTCACTTGTGGGATATTTGGCGATGAGTTCCTGATAATACTTAATGGCCTCATACCCCTGAGACAAATCTCTGTCAGAAGTTGAAGGTAATTGATTGTAAAATGATTCGGCAATCATCCATACGACATAAGCAATTTTCTCATGCTTGGGATGAAAATCCCGGAACAGAGTGTAAGCAGAAGCTGCTTCAACATAATTTTCTTGCTTAAACAAGATATCAGCTTGGATCAATTCGGCTGGAGTTGCGTAGTAACTGTACGGATGCTGAGAACGCAAGCTGTTGAGTTTCTCATTGGCCAAAATATATTGTTTTTTATCAATATATTTTTGAGCCTCTTTAAAAAGTATTTCTGCTTCAGTGTTTCCAGAAGGTCGAGGGCCACTGCACGCACCAACCAGTATGGCCACGAAAACCCAAATACAACAGTAAGGGAATATTTTCATTTTGCCTCGCAATGTCCCAAGGCAACAATTTAGCACATTCAGATCAAAGAGGTGAATAGATTTTTTTATAAAACTCGAGTGCCACCAGCTTTACAGCGGCAGCAATTGGGACAGAAATGATCATGCCGATAAAGCCAAAAAATTGAGACCCAATAATAACCGAAATCACAACTACAATGGGATGCAAATCAACTATTTTCGAGATCATGACAGGAAAAACGATAGCAATATCGATAACGTTCGCAATCATATAGAGGATAAGCACTCCACCGAAAGTCGTGCCAATTCCATTCTCAAAGTAAACGATTATCAAAGCGGGAACTGCGCCAAGAATCGGACCAATATACGGTACGATGTTAGTAATACCTGCCAAAATTCCAAGAAGAACCCAAAATCTCACTCCAATAATAAGAAGGCCGATCGTAATGATCCCACCGACAATACTCGCTTCGATAAACTTGGCAAAAATGTAATCGCCAATCTTGGTATTGAGTTCATGCAGGATATGGTAAAACCTTTCAAAAATACTATTCGGTGTGATTTTTAAAAGAAGTCTTGTAAAAGAGGTTGCATCTTTCATCAGGAAAAACAAAAACAGCGGTACAAGAAAGATCCACTCAAGGGCATTGGCCAAAAAAGTTGGTAAGTTCCACAGCAATTTGGCCGAGAAGCTTTTAATTTTCGACATAATATCTTGTAGATAAATATCCTCAATCACCAAGCCAAATTTATTTTGAACAAAGATCTTTAACTCAATGAATTTGGATTGGATAAGCCCTTCCAGCCTAGGCAAATAGTACTGTATCCTTTCTATTTCTGAACGAAGAGAAGGCAGGAGATAAAAAATAGGAATGAGGGCCACTAGAGTGAAGGTGAAGAGAAGGAAAATGATCGCGACATTCCGATTACGAAATAACTTTGTACAAAATGGAATCAACGGAGCTGCCATTAAATAACAGACATAAGAAAGTGTTAACGGAATAGAGATTCTCGGAAGCAGTATTAGTCCAGAGACACTTAAACAAAGGATAAAGATGAAGTAAAGATATCTAAAAATTTCTTTATTCTTAGTGGGTGTGCTCATAGGCTATTTGGTCGCTTCACGATTTTCCAATTTTGTTTTTAAAAATCTAACTTCCTGAGTAAGAAAAAAGAGCCTATTAGCGATAATCATCGAAACTGACTGCAAAAGCCTGGCGGCAACAACTGGATATTGCAAAATTAAATCATCAAGATCTGGCCTGAAAATGCCAAATAATATGCAGTCATCTTTTGCTGTGGCTGTGGCATTTCTAATGGCATTTTCCTGAAGTAAGGCAAGTTCACCAAAAAAATCATGCCTTTCAAGATTTAAAGAATATTTTCCTTGAGGCATGTCATCATCAACTTCAAATTTATTATCATCAACGGAAATTTCCACTTGTCCGGAGAAAATTAGATAAAAGCCAATGCCCACATCACCCTGTTGAAAAATAATTTCACTTCGTCGAAAATTTCTTTCATTCAAATATTTTGACAAAATGTACAATTCGCCATCAGAAAAATTCTTTAATACTTTAATTTTTCTTAAAAACCTCGGGATGGAATCTTGCTTGCTAAAATTGAGAGGGCCCGCTTGCCAAAAATACTTTAGCAACGAAAGATCAATTTTCTTTTCTCGTGAATCTGCCCCTTGCCCTTGCCGATCTTGTTCATACGAATTCATATATCAATTATGCCCACATTTCTGAGATTTACCCAGCCAATTTTATAAGCAGGATAAGTAATCAGGCCCCAACCATCCGCAGTATTTTTCATTAAAATTTTATATCCACTCGGAACATTTCCAACATCTTTGAAAATAGCGCTCGGTCCCTCATAGAGAGTCAGATCTTCAAGAGCAATTCCTAATTTATATTGGGAATCAATACCCCATTTGAACGTCAGGGGAAGGTATGCAAAAAACAATATCAAAACGAGAGGCAAATAATTTTTGATCAATTTCCTCCAATAAAATACCAAGGCAATCAAGTAAATTACGAGGGAGAACATCAAGATTGACTGGAAAGGAATTTCACGAAAAAAGAAAAATAGTTGATTAAAAAAACCACTATCCGCTCCGCCAATTTTTTGGCCAATTTGCTCTTTAACA
>JAHFAA010000108.1 GCA_023250775.1 Bdellovibrionales bacterium | reverse complement strand
CAAAAAAAAGCTATGAATATCTGCGACTTTTGAGGTTGAATAGTAAAATTCTGTATTAATGACTTTTTCGGTCACCGTGCCAACCACCAGAAATTTTATCTTTAGCATCCGCAATAAATCCTGATTTACATGGCAGAATTTTTGAATAAATTCGAAGGCCTCAGAATTCGCAAAATAGGCACTGCCTGCAAATAAAATCAATGTCGTATCTTCCTTAATTTTTAAAGAATCCCGAATTATAAATCGCTTGTTGCTGCTTAATGCTTGTTCAACCTTGGCCATATTGAGCCCATTTGGAAGAAGCTGCATCTTTAGGGCCGAGATTCTAAAACGACTCTCGAAATATTCCTTATCTCGGGAAGTACAAAAGAATATATGCGAGGCAGAGCTCATTGCTTTACGTTCGATTTTTGCAACAACAGAAGACAATACACCACGAAGCAGACCAGGTTGCGCGTATAAATTAGATTCCACATTATGGGTGTTTAAATGAAATTTGCGTCCAGATTTTGCTCCTACGGGATAAAGATAGGGAAAATCAACCAAAATCTCATGCGAGTCATGGATTAAGCTCTTTAGTTTTTTTGGGATATGTACATATGTAGTTAATGTTAACCAGATGGGCGGTAATTTCAGTAGATAGGAAATATACTGCACAACTCCCCATAAGGGGGTTCTGTTAACAAACTCGGAAATATTTGCGGCAGCTAATTCGTTTGAAGATTCTTTTAAAGAGAGATAATCTTTTTTTCTTCCGGTAAATGAATAAATGCTTACGACATGGCCAAGACGGGCAAGCGCTTCGGCAATTGAGGCAGTTCTTATTTGCCCACCAGACTCAGGCGGAAACACCTGTAGACCAGAAATTATCAATATTTTTTTCATATGCACTTTCTAAATTGCCTTTTGCTTCAAATACACAATTTTGCGTTTAAAATATTCTTTTTCCATTGGGGAAAAGATCCCAAACAATGAGAAGCTTACAAAAACAAGTGAAAAATATAATAACGAGCAGAAAGATAGTTGCACAAGGCCAGTAAGCTTGATGAAGCTTGAAGCAATGTAAGTAATAGTGGAAAAGGTGGTACAGGCCAATGTTATAAACGCAATATTATTCCACGGCACGAAATCAGATATCGATAATTTTAAAAAACCACGAACTTTTATGAACATGATATATAAACTTATAAAACTGGCAATCACCTTCCCCCCCAGGGCCCCAAAAGGTCCGTAAATTACACCGAAGGTAGTCATCATCGATAAAGTCAAAAAGAGATTCAGTGTTTGAATTTTTAAAAATATTTTATTCTCTTTAAACACTCGAAAGATGAGTTCACAGTCGAATGAATTTGTTATAAATGTCAGCATAAATAATCTAAAATACGGAACGCTGCTTTCATATGTAGAAGAAAATATGAAAGTAATAATCTCGTTTCCGAATACAACTCCAAAGATAACAATAGGAATCGAAAGGATTGAAATCTTTCGCAAAGTATCTTTCATTAGAAAGATCAGTCGCTGACGCATGTTTTCGTTTTGCGCCACAACCATCTCCATCGCGGCCAGCTCCCAAATCGTATTCAAAACAGTGCGTGCAAATGGAATTTCAAAACACCCTACCGAATAGACCGTAAATTGTGTAATTGAATACATAAATGAAATAATTATCTTGTCAAAATAGATCACGGCCGAAATCAGACGAGCTATGCCGAGCGGAAATCCATACAGCACTTGCTTACGAAGCCATGTAGCACCTTTCGTCACATCGACATGACGATGTTTTATGAGACGGTGATTGAACCATATCAAAGTGAGCAGCTTGATAAAGTAAAGTGCCGATAACATCAGCAGCACATATTTCAAGGAATCGTAAAGAAGAAAACCCAAGATAATAATCCCGGACTTAAAAATTTCATGCACTGACTCGAGCGCAATACTCCATTTTATTTTATCTAAACTTACCAAGTAATGTTCAAAATGCTGGGCCGGAATAGAAAAAAGCAATACAAGGGAAAAGTACGGAAGATATGTTGTCAGTTGATCGTTATTAAGAATATTTGCAACGTTCATCGAAAAAACGTTCAGAACACAGACTGTTAATACAGTTGTTGCAAAATTAACGATTATTACATTTGACGAAAAAATCGGTGCATTTTCGGGATATGTTTTTACAAAATAAAACAGTCCTAAGTCCATGCCAAGGTTTTGAATTTGCAAAAAGATCATCCAAAGTAGGATTAGTTGCTTATATGTTCCATAGCTCTCAATTGTGAGCCAACGACTCAAAAAAAATGGTATAAAGAACGCGAGCAAAAAACCAAATAATTTCCCCGTCGACAGAAGCAACATATTTTCTAGATTTTTCTCATCAGGCGCGTGCATGAAACCTCTTTCCAGTTGCTGTCATAAGTCGCCAAAGAGTTAAAGACGCTGAAAATTTTCCACGATTGTCACAAACAAAATCATCCCAAATGTTTATTCGTTTTATTTCAAGCAAATTCACATTTTTTGAATTACATCCCATTTGCGTAGTAAAGGCCGTCAGATATCCTGACTCCTTTACCATCCGCACAACATCACTGTTATAAATTCCAGCGGGATAAGCGAAGGTATCAATACTCGTGCCTATAGCTTTCTCCAATTTCTGCTTAGATCGACGGAGCTCCATTCGAATGTCGCTCTCGGGAATCTCATTTAGAAATTGATGTGTAACGGTATGTGACCCGACAGTATATCCGTTTTTTTTAAGCTCCAATAAAGATTCAAGATTCATCGATCGTGCAATCGGCCCTTTTTCCTTGCTTAGAGAGGTGTTATAACTCAACAGCAAATATTCTTTTATTTCATTGATGGCCCCACCGGATATTTTTTTTAAGCGCTCTATAAATGTGTTGATGCGCACTCCTCGCTCCATAAAGGGGGTATTTAGAATCGCATTAAATTCTACTTTCAAATTTTCTGGCAAAATCTCATAGAATTTTGACTCAATAGGCGTCGCTAAATTCGCATATTGAAGAAAAGCATAGACGACATCCCACCAAAATACGGCCTGCTTATCTATTGCATCTGTAACGGCAAAGACAGTTGCGGGAATTGACCTGCCAATCAGCTCTGGCGCTCCATTCTGATATGCCTCTTCATATGCATCATCAAAGGTGATCATTGTCGCACGAGCCGGAAAATTTTCACCCTGAGTTTGCATTTGCAGTAACTCATCATGCGAAACAATATTAAAGAATTGCTGGAGGAGATTGACGAGTTTAATATAATTTTCTTTGCGGATAGAAATCGATGGTAATCCGACATTTTTACCATCACTCACTCTATGAAACATCAACACCATGAGAGACGCTCTAAGCGCATTTTGTACAAAAAAAGCAAATCGTAAAATTCCTACACGATAGAAAACTTCTAAAATTGCATAAAATACTTTCTTTTTCATTCAACGACTCACGATAACTTTTTCAGAAAAAAACTAAGATGTTGACCTTGCTATCTTACATTTGCCTTGGCGATGACTGTTGTCATTTCCTAAGAATTTAACTACGCAACAAAAGATCAGGTGTCACATTGTTGAAGATCACAAAATCGGTTGATGAATGCATTTTGCTCAAATAACTTTTTGAGGCAGATTATCAAGCACTCTATTGTGTCAGCTCATCTTAAAACCAAAGGATTACGTATGAGAAAGAAACGGCTTTTATTTTTATTTATTGTTGTACTCAGTTTTGTTTCTACAACACTTTCTGCAATAGCAGGCGACACGACCTATCTAATCAGAATGAAGAATGATGTAGCTTTAACTGATCTAACCACAATCCTGGAAGAGCATGGCTTTAAACTCATTAAGCAATTCAAGCAAATTAATCTAAATGTTGCTTCAAATAATAATCCTCAGCAGGTGCAAGCATTTAAGGATGCACAGAAAGATAAAATTGTTTACATGGAACTCGATGCGCCTATTAAGATCGTTGAGGCACCAGCAAAAACTCCTAATGATAAATTATACAAGGATCAAGATTCGCTTCAACGTCTCGGCATTGAAAACGCCTGGGATTTTACAATTGGGTCAAGTAATGTTGTGGTTGCCGTAAGTGACACAGGAATTTATGCTCGTCACCAAGATCTTGCGAATCAAATCTGGACAAACTTCAAAGAAATACCAAACAACGGAAAAGATGATGATGGTAACGGCTTTATCGACGATGTTAGCGGTTGGAATTTTATTGCCAACAATGGAAAACCGGCCGATGACCACGGACATGGTACACATGTTTCAGGAATTATTGGCGCCGAGGGGAATAACAACTATGGTGTCAGTGGTGTAAATTGGGAGATTTCGATCATGCCCTTGAAATTTCTTGATCAGAACGGAAGCGGGAGCACTTCCGGTGGCATTTCAACAATTCTTTACGCCGCAGACAACGGCGCGAAAATTTTAAACGCAAGCTGGGGTTCGTCGACCGACTCTAAGGCCCTCAAGGATGCAATAGACTATGGATTTTCAAAAGGGATGATCACCGTTGCAGCAGCAGGAAATAACTCGGCAAATAGCGATAAAACGCCAATCTACCCTGCGGGAACCGACAGCGACGGCATCATTGCAGTTGCGTCATCGTCTGCGGATGGTCAATTATCTTCATTCAGCAATTTTGGCGGCACATCGGTTCACTTGGCCGCTCCTGGATCAAATGTTCTATCAACCTATTTGAATGATTCGTTTACAAGAATGAGTGGCACTTCTATGGCAACTCCAATGGCCTCAGGTGTGGCCGGCCTGCTTTTGGCCATGGATCCGAGCTTGAGCGCTCTAGAGCTTAAGAATGGTCTTATCAATAGTGTTATTGTGAGACCAAGCTATGCTGGAGTTTTAATTACCGAAGGAGATCTCGATGCCTCGACTACTTTGCAACAAATTAATGAGGATTTTAAAATCTGGCCTCATCAGATCAATATAAAAAACGGTGATAGTTTTCAATTTTCGGCGATTAAGGCACGTGGACTGGTCAAGTGGAAAGTTGTTGCGAAGGATACTAAATTAGCAACGATCGATAGCAGCGGTCGCCTCAGCGCCGCAACAGGAAAATCAGGTGTCTTAACGATTACGGCGATTGATGAACAAGGGCACGAAGCTTCAACGGGAAATATTACTGTTATCAATACCAATGGGGGCGGCGGAGGAGGTTGTACAAGAAGTGAAGCCTATGCTGGTGAAACTGGAGGCGCACACAATGCCCATTCACAATACCTACTGGGATATGTTGTTTTATTATGCGCAATCCTCTCGTATAAAAAACTAAAAAATATTTTATCTAAAGAATAACTTTTTTACACTTGAAGGCAGCTCAGATGATGCTGCCTTCAAGTATTACTATTATGAGTTTACCATTGTCATCATGAGCACTGATTCCTGTCACGGTATAATGCCGTTTTCATCGCAGTATTGACTCGATTGTCTCATCTTGATGAATTTTACGAAATTCATTATAAAACACATTGAGACCAACCTTTAATTTTACTATTCCGTCCTGTCATAAAGCCGAATTCCATAATCAAAAGGAGGAAGAAGGGCACCGAGAATAGCAACATTATAAAGTTTGCGTCGGATCTCAGCTCTATTTAGCTCAAGCTTAACAAGGAGTGAACCATGAAACATTTAGCGCTTTTAGTGATTTCGTTTATGTTTTTGACGTTAGGAACTGCCCTAGCACGGGATGTAGATGTATCTAAAGCAGCAATGGCCGAGAGTGGTGGCATCGATTTTACTTATTCCACACCAGAAATTTTCTTCACTGAACCAGAGGTGTTGAAACTCTCTGTCGTTTGGGAAATTCTCAATTGCTTTAAGTGGGAAGATGGAAAACCCATTAACCAATGTTATAATCTGGAATTCTATGTCGTAAATCCTACCTCAATAGGTGATATCGCATTCACGAGTATTCTAGAGGGAACTGAATGTCTTAATGGACCTTGCGACGCGATTACCACGATCCCCTTAGTTTCGTTACTTACTCCCGAAGAGTATGCAAGATATCAAATGGGAATCTTCGTAATGAAAGATATCCGTCTACATCTGGCCTTTGGTGGTGAGGAAGATGAATTCGGAAGAATTGTTCACAGACATCTTGCTGAAGCATTTTACAATGTAAAGATCATCTTCAACGGTACAGGTTTTGGAAGCGTTTCTATCATGAGTATGGAAAGGGAATCATCACTGTAGCTGTAAGAAAGGGAATGGGAGGAATCTCCCATCCCCTTTTGTTTGCACTTAGTAGTTGTTCTGTTGATTTTGCAGGAGCAGATCTTGCACGAACGTGCCCTCTCCTCCATCACCAGTTAACAAATTCCAGTTCGAGTCAAACATTCTTGGTCCCCAAATGGTATCGAAACACCATACGGTCCAACTGAAGTCATGGTCTGCCAACCATTGCGAAAATGGTAGTCCGTAGCCAGATCTGCTACCGCCTTCGGTTCCCCCCGTCTCAAATCCCCATTCCGTCACAAAGAAGGGAAGTTGCTCAATCGCCTGACCGAAATTTTTCGTAATCTGGTTTGGCCATTGATTTGAGTAAATATGAGCGGTGTATACAATATTCGTTCCCACAATTGGGTTGGCGAGGGCACCGGCCATATGCGCACTCCACAGAGGCCCGCCCACGATAATAAGATTATCGGGCGCGAAACTTCTGATCAGATCAACCGCAGGCTGAGCGATCTCGGACTTCCATTGGTTCCAGTCATCAGGGTATATCGGCTCATTATATACCTCGTAAAGCACGTATGGGTTGTCCTTGAAAATCGGCGCCACGATGTTCCAGAACGCCTGCACTTTTGGCCACTTTCCATTCCAGTCTTCCACATAGTGCAAATCAAGAATGGTGTAGATCTTATTTGCGGTAAGGTAATCCACCAATGGCTTGATGTAATTACTGATGTATGTTGTTCCACCATTGACACCAAAGAACCCTTCATTCGGATAAGCTGGTGATCCCGGATGAATCGGCATGCGAATAACCTTCGCATGGAAATTTTCCACGGCGTTTTTGGTCACACTCATGGCCGTAACATTGGGTCTTTCCCAAGGCTTAGTATCCAAGTGTTCAGGATCGGCAATGTTCACTCCCATCAGAATCGCAACATTCCCCATTTCATTCTTAATGAACCGTCCTTCAACATGCAATCTTCCTTCAAGAGGATTTGGATTGGGTGTCGGCACTGGGGTCGGGGTTGGAATTGGAGTTGGAACAGGTGTCGGTACCGGTGTCGGAGTAGGAGTTGGTGCTGGAGCTGGGGCCGCAATTCCGTTGCCCTGAAGAGGGAGTTTGAATGCAGTCCAATTCCAGGTATCACCGGGGTAGAATCCGACTATCAAATTTTGTAAAATTTGGCCGACACTGGTCGGAGCAAAAACGACTTTGTAAGTACAAGTTGCATTGGCCGCGAGTATTAGCCCGCCCGAACCACATGTTCCGCCTGACACGGTAAAGTATTTGGTGCCACCTTCAAAATAAAATTCATCTATTCTCAACTTTTCTGTCCCAATGTTGCGAAGAGTATAGATAACTTCTTTTTTCGTGCCCACAACTGTATCTCCATGGACAAGGAGTGTATCAACCGCAAAGGCCGCGGTGATTACAGGAGAGGGTACGGGTGTTGGAGTTGGAGTTGGAGTTGGTGCTGGTGCCGCAATTCCATTGCCCTGGAGTGGGAGGCTGAATGCTGTCCAATTCCAGGTATCACCAGGATAGAATCCAACTATCAAATTTTGTAAAATTTGGCCGACACTTGTCGGAGCAAAAACCACCTTGTAGGTACACGTCGCATCCGCAGGAAGAATCAGCCCACCTGAACCACATGTTCCGCCTGACACGGTAAAGTATTTTGTGCCACCTTCAAAATAGAATTCATCTATCCTCACCTTTTCAGTTCCAATATTATGAAGAGTATAAATGATTTCTTTTTTGGTACCGATTACGACATCGCCATGTAACGCTGGAGCTACCGCGACAAGTTGTCCCGTTGTCGCCGCTGCGATGGCGGGAAACTGCAAGAAAAACAAACACGAGAAAAATAGAAGCAGATAGCGGTATGGAAAGAATTTTCCATTTCGTATCATCATGACACCTCCTTGGTCAAAATAGAAAAAAACAAAAAGAAGTTTTGCGGGATAAACCCTAACTTAAAAGCTGCCATTGATAAGATAGTAAGTAGTGGCAAAAGAGATAATCTGATTCTGAGGAACTTATAAAACGATGAGGGAATAAAAAAGCAAAACCTCCTGAAGTAAATTTTTAATTGTTAAACCCTACTCTCGACTCCAAAGAAAATAAGACTCACTCATCTTGTGCTCTTACCTTCGCCTGAGTTGGCGCTTCTCATGTGATGAGGACCAATCCGGCAAAACAATCAAGGTCAGTCTCGATATTGAAAGCTATCATCATTAAAAATGACGTGCAATAGTTATCGATCTGATTAAAGATTTTTTTTCTTAACATTTGAGAGCCCGACTCAGTCGCTATGATAAGCATCTCAAGATTATTAAAACCTGTAATTTGTTTTATTTTTTCAGCATCATCTTATCTTCTCTTTTCCATCATCCCATCCGCAGGGCAAGCACAATATCATCTATCAGTATTGCGCAGGACAATTGATCAATTGTGAAATGATCGTAAGCACGTGCGCGAGCAACTCTGATTGTGTAATTTGTTAAAATGTCTCATGTTGAAAATAGAATTTTTTTTGAATATAAAAATGAGTGTGATTTAACGTGAAATTTATTAATTCATATGGGGCTTTGTTAACGAGAACAGTTCATATCAAAGGAGGGAGCCAAGCAATTTGTATCTCAAAAAGACAAGACCACTATAGTATTAATGGATTTTAGAATCAAACTGGAATTATCGAATTCGCTTAAAAGGAGTGAGACAATGAAACATTTAGTATTTTTAGTCATATCGTTTATGTTTTTAACATTTGGAAATGCGTTTGCTGCAGACGGTGACCAACAGCCAACAGTTGGAGGACTTGACTTCACCTATTCTACCCCAGAAGTTTTTTTTACTGAACCAGAAGTGCTGAAACTCGGAGTGGTTTGGGAAATTCTGAATTGCTATGCTTGGCATAACAACCGCGCAATCAATGAGTGCGAAAATCTTGAATTTTACGTGATCAACCCAACTGCCATGGGTGATATTGCGTACACAGCTATTCTAGAGTCGACTGGTTGCCTAATTAATGATGATGCTTGCACTACAAAGGTTAGACTTCCTTTAGAGTCTCTACTTTCACCTGTTGATTATGAAAAATATAAAATGGGTATCGTAGTTATGACTGATCTTCAACTCCATATGGCCTTTGGTGGTGAAGAAGACCAATTTGGTCGTATTGTACACAGACACCTTGCTCGTGCATGGTATGATATTAAACTGATCTTAAATGGTACAGGATATGGAACTGTATCAGTAATCAGCATGGAAAGAGTTACTCCCTAATTAATTTTTTAAGGATTGGGAGAAATCCCAATCCTTCTTTTGCCTGGCCGCCAACAAGTTAGAAGATATCCTACGACACATAAAATCTACTCATCCGTCTCTTAATCCTCGTTCCTCTCATTTCTTTAATTATTCTTCTAAATTCAAGGTGGCCGGCACTATACATTGTATCTTGCACAAATCTACGGATGATGGCGCTTCCGTCATGAATTGATTAAAAACATAGTCGCACCATGGTTACCTTCACTTTTGTCGCAGTAAAAAACAATTGAGAGTATGAGGGAAATTATTACCAAACTCTTCTCATCCCATAGAATTATTTAATCTAAATGAACTTCGAGCTCAGCAAATGCTATGTCACGACTTGATCAATATGACAGCAGAATGATGAAGGAGAAGTATTAGAATTAACAATTGGAGGAGAAATGAACAATAAATCTGAGTGCCCGGTGAACTGCAAAGAGTGCAATGTATTTTCAAAATCATTATTTTGCGATCTTACGAGCGAAACTTTGGATTCAATTTCACGCAATAAAGTTACGACCTTTTACAAAAAAGGTACCACTCTGTTCTTTGAAGGCACACCCAACTATGGCCTTTTTGAAGTGTGCAAAGGAAAGATAAAGATTTCAAAGCTTACATCGAACGGTAGCTGCACCATCGTGGATATTGTTTCAGCGGGTGATACAATAGGACTTAATTCAATCCTAGGAAAGGAACTGTATTCAACGTCAGCTGAAGCAGTCGAAGATTCGGTAGTCTGTTTTTTTGACAAACATTTTTTCACCAACACAGTTCTAAAAGAGAAACCTGTTGTCGTAAAC
>JAHFAA010000107.1:1142-10323 GCA_023250775.1 Bdellovibrionales bacterium | reverse complement strand
CCCGCCCTGGCCTGATTCAGCGGATTGGTAATTCCCCCCTGAGTGATGGGGCAGGAATCACCAAAGGCATCTAAAACTCGCGCAGCCGTTTGTGCCTGCACACTGCTGATGCCCGTTAATAATCCTAAAATCAGCAAAAACTTTATATCCATAATATTTCTCTGGTTATTTAATTTTGCCTTTTTCATTAAACTCAAGTCGAACTTTTCCATTGATCTGCGCAAGCAGGGCCTCATCGACAAAGGAAACAGTTCGCAAAATAAT
The DNA here is from genome assembly GCA_023250775.1 of Bdellovibrionales bacterium. GTDB lineage: Bacteria > Bdellovibrionota > Bacteriovoracia > Bacteriovoracales > Bacteriovoracaceae > GWA2-49-15. The sequence continues at coordinate 10,059 of JAHFAA010000107.1, read as the reverse complement.
CAGGTCAGTTTTGTCATTCCAAATCATTTTTATACGAGCGTATTGCGTAGCTTTTTTTCCGTCTTTATCCACGATCTCTTTTTCGGTCCTCTCGCACAGCAACCTTTTATCGGTTAAATTTTTGCAGCCAAGATTCAAGATTTCTTTGCCTGTAATTCGTTTGTTGGAATCGATAATTTGCTTCCAGCTCTGGTGAGCATCGGCAATTTTATTTTCGTGACCGTCGGCCCTGGAAACCCAAACGGCAAATTCCTTGTTTTGATAGTTGCCTTCGAACCATGTTCCTTGTTCTTTCGGCATAAAGTTGGGAACTAATTCCAACTCGGAATCCCATACTAATTTTGAATAGTCCGAGAGCAAGTAATGTTGGCCTTCCCCGGCCACCCCGAGAGAAATGCCGACCAAGCATGCAATAAAGGCCATCTTTATATTTGTAATCACAGTGCACCCTCACAATTAAGATTACTTGATCTTTTCGGTCAAATAGCTATAAACATTTAATCTTAAACGATTTTGGAGGGTTGCAGCAGTAAAAACAAGTGGTTAGGCTACTCGTTGTCTTTAATCATGGTCAAAACCATCTTGAATTTTTCGACGGCATTAACCGCATGGGGGAAATTGGCAGGCATGATGATGGATTCACCGGCCTGGAGTGTATAGGGTTTGTGATTGATGATGATTTCACCTGTCCCATCAATAATATTGATAAGGGCATCGAAAGGAACGGTGTGTTCGGATAGTTTTTGGCCTTTATCGAAGGCCATGATGGTCACATTTCCAACTTTGCGTTGAATGATCTGCTTACTGACAACACCGCCTTCTGCGTATTGAATCGAGTTGTTAATATTGAAAATTACCGAGTCCTTAAATTCATTTTTTTTCATGGGTATCCTTGTGAGCGTGGCGAAAAAGGCAAAAAAAAAGCTGTCTGTGAAAACGACAACTTTTTATTCAAGAAAAAAGATGGCGGGAGAGACGGGACTCGAACCCGCGGCCTTCGCCGTGACAGGGCGACGTTATAACCAACTTAACTACTCCCCCGCTAGCTTTAACGTGGGGCAAATATAGATAATCTCACTGATTACCGTCAAGGGAATTCTCTGTAAAAAACACGGCGCGCAGCGATGCGGTCCTCAATAATGCGTGCTAGACTTTGCTATTTTATGAGTCTTGAAATTAACCTCTTTTTTAAAACTTTTTTTGAGTGGTCCTTAGACCTAGGGCTCGCTTTGGTGGGTGGTCTGATTTTGTCGGGGCTGCTCTTTGCTTTTCTAGGGGAAGGCCAAACAGGACTTATTAGTAAATTTTTGGCCATCCCAGAAAACACCCGCAAAAAAAGTTTTTTAAATGCCCTTAAAGTTGCCTTAATCGGTGTCCCTATGCCTTTGTGCTCCTGCTCTGTAATTCCTGTGGTTCAGACTTTGCGAAAAAAAGGACTGAGTCAATCTTCTGTCTCGGCATTTTTAACCACGACTCCCGAAACTTCACCGACTTCATTTTTATTAAGCTGGACTATGCTCGGGCCAGCGATGGCCATTTTGCGTCCATTGGCCTCCTTGATTATGGGGGTGAGTACAGCTTTGGCGATCGCTTTTTTTGCTCGAGATTCTCAAAGTGTTGCGAGTGCTACATCTTCCAACTGTTGTGAGTGCGATGATAATCACCAACACGCCGCTCCCGGACTTTCATGGAAACAAAAATTAATCAAAGGATTTAAATTCGCCTTTGTTGATGTCCTAGACGATTTTGGGTACTGGCCTCTCTTAGGTTTGGCCATTGGTGCCGCCGTCTCGGTCTGGGTTCCCATGGGTGCTCTTGAAAAGGCTTCGGGTTTTTTTGGCCGACTGGCCATCATTCTAGTGTCAGTTCCCATTTATGTTTGTGCCGAATCGAGTACTCCGATCGCTCCAGGGCTTTTGGCCAAGGGCCTGAGCGCGGGAGCCGTCTTTTTATTTTTAATGGCGGGACCTCTTTCAAATTTGTCGAGTCTACTTACCCTTCGAAAAGTCTTTGGCACTCGGTTTTTGGCGCTGCATGTGGGAGTCAATACAGCGGTGGCCTTGCTGTTATCTTACGTTGTTGATATGTTGTATAAAAATTATGGTTGGGCCCTTTCGGGCACACAGGTCTTGCAGGACAAAGAAAACGAACGAAGTACTTTTTTATTAGTCATTAGCTTAATTGGAATGGGACTTTTGGTGCATAGTTCATATCGCGCCATCAAAAAAATGTTCTCGAAAAAAGATAAAGATGAAGATAACTGTTGCTCGGGTTAAAGTAGGAAAAAGAGGATCAGATGAATTATTTTATTACAGGCGGAACAACAGGAATTGGTTTGGAATTGGTAAAGTTGTATTTGGGCCAAGGTCATCGTGTTGGGATCTGTGGTCGCGATCTCTCAAAATTGCCGCATGGATTTTATGAACAGCATAAACAATCGTTGTGGTTATATCAGTTGGATGTGAATCAACGCGAGGAATTGATGAAGGCGGTTAACGATTTTGCCGTGAAGGCCGAAGGTTTTGACGTCATGATCGCCAATGCCGGACGTTCTGTAGGCAGTAAATCAAAGATTCCCGATTTTAAGGCCGCCAATGAGATCTTGGAGACCAATGTTTTCGGAGTGCTTTATGCTTTCGAAGCGGCCATGCAACATTTCGTTGCCAATAAAAAGGGTCAGCTTGTTGCTATTGCGTCAGTTGCTGGCTTTGTCGGTCTTCCAGGGGCTGCAGCCTATTCGGCCTCCAAGGCGGCAGTTGTGCGCTTATGTGAGGCCTGGTCAATTGATTTGAAAGGTCTCAATATTTCTGTTTCTTGTATTTGTCCTGGTTTTATTGATACGCCCATGACTCGGCAAAATACCCATCCTATGCCTTTTTTAATGAGTGGGGAAAAAGGCGCCCATCTTATTGCCAAGGCCATTGATGCTCGTCGCGCCCTCTATCTTTTTCCATTGCGTATGAAATTGCTGATAACTTTTTTGTCGCTTCTGCCGCGCGGGTTATACCGTTGGATGATGGGCATACAAATTTTTAATTATAGTAAACAAAGCAAGTAGTGGAGGACGTTGTGAGAAGGTTACCATGGGGTATCTTTTTAACTTTCATTTTATTGGCACTGGTTTCTTGCCATGAGCAGGCAAAGTCCAAGCAAATGCCTATAGGGCAAGCTTCATCGGTGGAAAGCTCGAAAGATGATTTTTCTGATTTAAAACCCAAAGAAGGTGGTTGCACCAAAGAAGAAGATTTGAAAAAGAAACTTGAAGAGGAATCCCAGGCCAAGAAACCTGGCAAGCTTCAAGGTGGCAACACCGATTGCAAAGTAAATTAATGCACAAAGATTACGACAAAATTCTATTCGATCATTATCACCGCGTGGCCAGATTAAATGGTCTGACGGGAACATGCTCTATGGAAGATCCCTATATTCGTGATTCTGAAACCAGTTTTTTCCTGAAAGAAATTGGGGCCTTTTTACAAGCGGAACGCGAGCGCCCTGTTTCTCTTTTGGATGTCGGCTGTGGCAATGCCTATCTTTTGGCAAAAATTAGAGAAGTTTTCCCGGACCTGCAACTGTCGGGTTTGGAATTTGTGCCAGAATTGTTTGAATTGGCGTCCAGTCGAGAGATCAGTAACTGTGCCATCGCACTCGGCGATGCCCGTGAGCTTTCCTTTTACCCAGGTCGTGCTGATATTGTGATTACCGAGCGATCAGTAATCAACATTATGGATCGCAAAGACCAAATCTCTGTTTTGCAAAACATTGCGGCAACTTTGCGTCCAGGTGGATTGTATATTCAGGTGGAATCCTATCGCGAACCACTGGATTTATTGAATCAGGCGAGGCGTGAGATGGTTATCGCTGACGAGGTGGTGGAGAGCGGGCACAATCTTTATTTGACTGAAAATATTATTCCTCAAATGAATCAGATGGGATTGATTGAGGTGCCGGCGACATATCCGAAAAATTATCTTTCCACGCATTTTTATGTAAGCCGTGTTTTTCACAAATCGGTTCTTCCCAAAGGCGGGAAAGTGAAATATTCGCTTTTTGCGGAATTTTTTCGTGAGGCCTTACCGGTGGCGATAGGTAATTTTTCGCCTATTCTTTTTCGGACGTTTCGGAAAACTTAAACTATTTTCTTATCATCTTCTTCGTCATCATCCTCATCACGAGCAATGAAGACATCATATTCCTCATTGAAGACCAGCTTGCGCGTATCTTTGATGCGATCGATATAGAGTTTGCCTTCCAGATGATCAAGTTCATGTTGGAAAACTGTCGCAACAAAACCTTCCACCACCAATCGCTCACTCTTTCCTTCGAGTGTTGTGAAGTCTATCTGAAGTTTTCTGGAACGTTCGACATATCCGCGCAGGCCCGGAACCGAGAGACAGCCTTCCCAAAATCCCTGAAGTTTGGTGTCCAACACCTTAATCTTGGGGTTGATAATGATATATTGTTCCGTCTCAGGAGCATCTGGATAGCGTGGGTTATCTTCTGGAATGCCAATGATGGCCAGCTGTTTTGAAACGCCAATTTGAGGGGCCGCGAGTCCAATCCCTTGATGGGCCTCCATAGATTCAAACATATCATCGATAAGGGTCTTAAATGCCGGTGATTTAAGTTCCTCCATGCTCACCGCTTCGGCCTTTTCTCGCAAAATGGGATTACCCATGCGAATAACTTTTAGAACTGCCATAGATTCTCCTTCAAGGGCCCAGTTTTCCAAATACTCAAGTCGTGTTAATCTGGCAAATGAAAAAGTGTGGTTTCAATGGTTAAAGTACTTTTTGTCTGTCTTGGCAACATTTGTCGCTCGCCTTCTGCTGAAGCGGCCTTCCTTGCTGTGGTACAGCGCCAAGGATTGGCGACGAAAATTGTCGTCGATTCTGCAGGAACTATTGGCCATCATGCAGGTGAAAAGGCCGATCCCCGCGCGATTAAACAAGGCAAATTGCGAGGTCTAGAGATAACTTCCATCGCCCGAAAATTTGACCCCGTAAATGATTTTGTCAATTTTGATTATATTATCGGGATGGATGACTCAAATATTCGCGATCTAGAATCCCTTGATCCCGAAGGAAAATATCATTCTAAAATTTTTAAGATGACCGATTTTAAAATCAACCGTTCTGAGTCGATCGTTCCTGATCCTTACTATGGTGACACTTCCGCTTTTGATTTGGTTCTAGATATTGTGCAAGATTGTTCCGAGGGGCTCATGAAATATCTCGTGAAGAAGCACAAACTATGAATAAGATCACGGCCAAGAAAGAAGAAAAAAATTATATTACACCTCATGGATATCAAAAGTTAGTGAATGAACTTAATCATCTTGTGAGAGTTGAGCGTCCTGAGGTGACACGAGTGGTTGCTTGGGCGGCCGGAAATGGTGACCGTTCTGAAAATGCTGATTATATCTATGGCAAAAAACGACTGCGAGAAATTGATAAACGCATAAACTTTCTCAACTCGAGAGTTGAAAATGCTGTCGTTGTAGAGTCGTCGAGCATTCAAACCACCAAAATTCAGTTTGGGGCATCAATCAAAATGAAAAATGTTGAGAGCGATGAAACAAAAAAATGCTCCATCGTTGGAGTTGACGAGGTTGATACAGCACTCGGAAAAATTTCGTGGCGGTCACCTTTAGGATCAGCACTGTTAGGAAAAGAAGTTGGCGATGTCGTTTCAGTCAATGCCCCGGCGGGAGTCATTGAGTATGAAGTTTTGGAAATCCAGTATCAAGAAATAATCGCATAGGAGAGTCTGATGCAAATATTATGTCCCATTGGACCTGGCGAATTGGCCGACAAAATTTCAATTCTTGAAATCAAAAAAGCTAAAATCAAAGATCAGGCCAAGCTCCAGCATATCAATACTGAGCTTGCATCACTTCGTGCGGTCATCAAGGCCAAAGGTCTTGAAGGGATGGAGAAATTTATCGCCGAGTTGGTTGTGGTCAATGGCCAGCTGTGGGATGTGGAAGATGCCATCAGGTTGAAGGAAAAAAAACAGGATTTCGGGGCCGAGTTTATCGCCCTTGCCAGACAAGTGTATGTTGTTAATGATCGAAGATTTTCCCTGAAAGAGTCCGTCAATTCTCATTTTGGCAGTGAAATTATCGAAGTGAAGTCATATCAAAAATATTAGACGTAGATTACTTCAAAACGCTTTTCAGGATAGGTTTTTTTAAGGGAATTAATTTCGGGCAAGTCTTGCTGGTCTTTTTCAAGCAAGATGATGATTTTTTCGTTTGCAGCATTTTGAGATTTCTTTTTCTTGTCATGTTCCGGCAGAAGCTGCATCAAGCTGGCAAAATCTTTTTTTAGTGCCTGGCCGGTGGCATGGATGTGGGCGACGAAAAATGGGCGTCCGAAATTGTGAGACATAAAGAAGTTGTGACGCTGGGGTTGAGTCGATCCTTCATTTTGTCCCGTACGTCGTAAGTGATAGGTGAGAAGGCCATCCAAAAGATAATCGATATCCAAAAATGGGAACGGGCGCTCTTCAAGCGCCTTTCTGGTAATCCAACAAATTCCGAGTACGTCTGGGCCCACTTGTTCGCGAAATGGAACCGAAAAATTTTGCATGGAAAATTATCGTTTTAAGCGGGCCACTTTGTCGAGGACACCATTAATAAAACTGGGAGAATCTTGGGGACCATATTGCTTGGCAAGGTTTATGGCCTCATTTAGGACAACTTTATAGGGTGTATCTGCGAAAAAGAGCAATTCGCAGGTCCCTAGTTTCAGAAGGGCCAGATCAACTTTGTTGGCGCTATGGGCCCCTTTGAATTTTAAAAATTGTGCCAAACATTCTTCAATCTCCGCATTCTTACTAAAAACCGTGGAGATCAGTTGTTGTGCAAAAGTAATCCCGCGCTGATCAATTTTTAGGGCCTTTTCATTTTCGTCAATAAAGATTTGGCGGAAAAGTTCAATCGCAATAGCGAGCGCATCGTCAACTGGTGGGAGACTGGTTTCTGTCTTCGTGACTTCCCATTGAAAAAGAAAACGAAAGGCAAATTCACGACCGGCTTGCTTGGAATTATAAGGTGACGACATTAGTTTAAGCTCTCAGTATTGTTATTTGAATCCACCCCTTTTCCCATATAGTGGCTGGTTAAGCCAGATACGAATGATTCAACATCATCAAAATTCCAATAAAATGAGGCAAAACGAACGTAGGCCACTGGATCTAGTTGTTTTAGTTCTTCCATCACAAACTTTCCGATCTCATTACTTGGGATTTCTTTTTGATCAGTTTGAACAAGGAGCAATTCAATTTTGTCGACGACCGCATTTAAATCAGTAACCGAGATAGGACGTTTTTGACAGGCCTTGAGAAGACCATTCATGATTTTTTCCCGACCAAATTTTTCTCGTCGACCGTCGTTTTTCACGATCGTCGGCAGTTCCATCTCAACTTGCTCATAAGTGGTAAAGCGATATTGGCAGACTTCGCAGCGTCTACGGCGCCGAACACCACTCCCCAGATCGAAGTGGCGTGAGTCAATTACCTTGGTATCGCTCGCATGGCATTTTAAACAATGCATAAAATCCTTATTAAGTTCTCCAAATTATTACTTTTTAAGAATGGATTAGACAAGTAATTGGCAACAATAAGGTGAAATGCGTGGAAAAATTACATGCCCCCAAAATTTTTGCAAAAGTATTCAGACATTGTATTGACGTTATCGAGGGGAATTTGTTAATTTGCAATCTTCACTCAACCTAGGACCTGTCTGTGCACGCATTTATTCAGTTTGCATTGGTACTTTTTTTAGTTGTTGTTGCCGGCCAAGTTTTTCATTAATACACCGGAAATTTCACACAAAGTTCAATAACTTCTTGCCGCAGGCGTTTCAAATACGTCTCGTCTTTAGAATTTTTCAGCGCCTTAGTAATCGTTTCTGCCAACCAATCCATGTGATTTTCTTTCAGGCCGCGAGTCGTAATCGCGGGGGTTCCAAGGCGAATACCTGAAGTGATGAAAGGTGATCTTTTATCCCCAGGAACCATATTCTTATTACAGGTAATTCCGGCCAACTCCAGCGCCTTCTCCGCCTCTTTGCCGGACAATCCCACAGAATCAGTTTTTACCAGCAATAAATGATTGTCAGTTCCACCCGAGACAAGTTCAATTCCATTTTTCATGAGACCGCCCGCCAAGCGTGCAGCATTTTTCACAACCTGACCTTGGTAAGTTTTAAATTCGGGCTGCAGCGCCTCTTTGAAGGCCACGGCCTTGGCGGCAATCACATGCTCAAGCGGACCGCCTTGAATACCAGGGAAGACGTTGGAATTAATTTTTTTTGCTAAATCTTCTTTTTGAGTGAGGATGATCCCACCTCGGGGACCACGAAGCGTTTTATGAGTCGTAGACGTAACCACGTCGGCATAGTCCATGGGGTTAGGGTGGAATCCGGCAGCAACCAGGCCTGCGATGTGGGCCATATCGACCATCAACTTCGCTCCAACGCTGTCGGCGATGGCACGAAATTTTACGAAATCAATAATGCGTGGATAAGCGCTGGCCCCGGCCACGATAAGTTTTGGGCGAAGTTGTTTTGCTTGCTCGGCCAAGACGTCGTAGTCAATGGTTTCAGTTTTGGCATTGAGCCCATAGGCACTAAATTTATAAAAGCGCCCAGAAAAATTGACGGGTGAGCCGTGAGTGAGGTGGCCGCCTTCGGCAAGATTCATTCCCAGCACCACATCTCCAAGTTCAATCAGAGCAAGATAGGCTCCCATATTGGCCTGGGAGCCAGAGTGCGGTTGCACATTTGCAAAATTGGCCCCGAAAAGTCTCTTAATCCGATCAATTGCCAACTCTTCTACCGCATCGACGAATTCACATCCACCATAGTAGCGTTTTTTGGGAAGGCCTTCGGCGTACTTATTGGTGAGCACAG
>JAHFAA010000107.1:0-1132 GCA_023250775.1 Bdellovibrionales bacterium | reverse complement strand
GCAATAAGTTCCAGTCCTTCCTCTTGCCGTTTGTACTCGAGATCAATGATTGCTTTAACTTCTGGGTCAACAGTTTTGAGTGATTGATTTTTTGCATTAAACATTGAAACTCCTAGTTGGAATAGTGTTTGCAGATGAGACTGGAATTGGTCCCGCCAAAACCAAAGCTATTATTGAGTGCGTATTCGACTTGAATTTTCTGGGCCACGTTGGGCACGTAATCGAGATCACACTCTGGATCGGGATTTTCTAAATTGATAGTGGGAGAAATAATGCCGTGGTGGAGCGACATGATACAAAAAATCGATTCGAGTCCTCCAGCCGCTCCAAGAAGGTGTCCGGTCATACTTTTGCTTGAGCAAACTTTTATTTTGTAGGCATGCTGACCGAAAATTCCTTTAATCGCCTTCGTTTCCCCAATATCGCCTAGGGGGGTTGAGGTTCCGTGAGCATTGATATGTCCAATCTGTTCTGGTTTTAGTCCCGCAGAGTCCAAAGCCAATTTCATGCAGCGTTTGGCACCTTCGCCTTCAGGATGGGGAGCGGTGATGTGATAGGCATCGGCACTGGCACCATGACCAACAACTTCGGCATAAATTGTGGCGCCACGGGCGCGGGCCTTTTCCAGATTTTCCAAAACTAAAACGCCAGCTCCTTCACCCATGACGAATCCATCGCGATCTCTATCAAAAGGACGGGAGGCGCGTGTCGGGTCATCTTCACGTTTGGAAAGGGCCTTCATATTGGCAAAACCGGAGATTGGTAAATTGCTGATGACACTTTCGGCCCCACCCGTAACGATGACATCATGGCGGCCACTTTCGATTTCATAGGCGGCAGCGGTGATGGCATGTGTGGAAGAAGCACAGGCACTCGAAATATGGTAGTTCACGCCCTTGAGTCCGAATTGGATGGAAATTACTCCGGGGGCCATGTTGGGAATAATCGCAGGAATAAAGAAAGGCGATACTCGGCGACTGCCTTTGCTTAAAAAAGTTTCACAAGTTCTTTCTATTTCTGGCAGGCCACCCATGCCGATGCCTAGGATGCATCCCATGCGTTCGGCAGAATAATTTTTTTTCAAATCTTCAAGTCCGGCGTGGTGCAAGGCCTCGTGTGCGCCCTTTACGGC
>JAHFAA010000499.1 GCA_023250775.1 Bdellovibrionales bacterium | reverse complement strand
TTAACTTAACACTGAATTTTCTTATTAGTTTTGCATTTAAAAGTTCACCCCCCAAAAATAAAACTAAAAAAAAAACAAAACATGTCACATTTTCGTGACATTGATTTCGTAGGAGTATTTATGAGTAGAAAAATTTATGTCGGTAACCTAGGTTACGGCGTTACCAATGACACTTTGTCTGCAAAATTTGCTGAATTCGGCAATGTTGATTCGGCCAAAGTAATCATGGATCGCGACACAAATCGCAGCAAGGGTTTTGCCTTTGTTGAGATGTCGACGGTGGAAGAGGCCAAAGAGGCCATTACATCACTGAATGGAACCGAGTTCGACGGACGTCAAATGAATGTGACCGAAGCCAGACCCCAAGCACCACGTGAAAACAATTCTCGCGGTGGATTCAGTAATTCGAAACCACGTTACTAACAATAAAAGTTAGTAGCTAGATCAGGGCAGCGTCCGGGGTTCTCAGACGCCACCCTTTTTTTACATGGTCTTCAAAAATTTGAGGACTTAAAACCCTGAATTTGATACAGATATGTCATGATGGCAAGATCTGCTATTCTCATTCTTTTTCTTGTTTCCTTTGCGGCCTTTGGCTCACTCAAGATCGCCGTTATGAATGACATTAATGGTGATGCCGGTTCAACAATCTATGGTTGGAAGGTCACCAATGCCGTTAATCAAATTATTACCATTAATCCCGACTTAGTGATTCTGCCAGGTGATTTGGTGGGTGGTGAAGACCCTACACTTTCACAGACACAAATTCAGACAATGTGGGCCTCCTTCGATTCCATTATCTTTGCACCAATTCATAAAATGAATATTCCCGTCGCCCCGATTCCGGGAAATCACGATGCCGGACTTATGCGTGATCGCGCTGAATACAAACGTTTTTGGACTCAGACCGAGACCTCGGCACGGCTTGATTTTGTCGATGCCACTCATTATCCACTTTATTATTCCTACACAATGAAAAATGTTTTTTTTATCGCCATGGACGATGTGGGAATTGGTGGACTGTCTGCCCCCAATGAAAAGCAATGGATCAAGGACCAACTTGCTTTGGATGTGGCGAAAACTGCCAGTGCGCGAATTGTCTACGGACATGTGCCGCTTTATTCCGCTCTCGATCCCGTTCGCTATCGAAAACCCGGTGGCGGTGGAAAATTTGACGAGGTTTTGAGTCGGGAGCAGATGTTGAAAAATACCTCAGGAACCTTGGAAGAAATCCTGGTTAATGGCAATGTTTCTTTAACGATCTTCGGCCACTCTCATGTTTTTTACCCAGCGACCATTAAGCACAGTGATCAAGCAGATAAAAAACCTTTGCGCGTGCTTTTCATGCCTTGTATCGGGGCCGCCAACCGACATTTGCCTGGAGCATCGGCCAGATCGCCTAATGGTTATGCTCTCATCAATGTTGAGGATAGTAATGTGTCCTACGACGCCTTTGATGCCACGGGTGCTATAATTTCCAGGGAGACTTTGCCTCAGTCGATCCCTCTCACCAATAATGTCACCCTCATGCGAGATTGAGCTATGGAAGTTGCCTTAGAAAATAAGATTAAGGAAATTGCTTCCCAAGAAGATCCGGCCCACGATTTGCTGCATTTTAAACGAGTGGTGAAGACGGCGAAATACTTATGTGAGATTGAAAACGCCAAGGCGGAAATTGTTATTCCCGCCGCCTGGTTGCACGATTTTGTTATTGTCCCCAAGAACGATCCTAGAAGAAAACAGGCCTCGCGGTTATCGGCCGAGGCCGCTGTGGCCTTTTTGAAAACGATAAAGTATCCAGAACATTTACTTCCTGAAATTGCTCATGCCATTGAAGCTCACAGCTTTAGCGCCAAGATTGAGGCGAGAACCTTAGAGGCAAAAATCGTGCAAGATGCTGATCGACTCGATGGCCTAGGGGCCATAGGAATTGCCCGCTGTTTTGCCACCGCTGGGATCTTGAAGAGTTCTTTCTATTGCGAATTTGATCCTTTTTGTGAAGAGCGCCCTGCTGATGACGCTCTTTTTACCGTGGATCATTTTTTTGTCAAACTTTTTAAAACAGCAGAAACCCTTCAGACCAACGCCGGGAAAGCTGAGGCAAACAGGCGCGTGGCCATTATGCAAAGATATCTGACAGATTTGCATTCTGAAATATCTTAATTATATAATGCACCTTATTTAAAGGTGCTTATGAAAATATTATTTTTTCTCACGGTTTTTGTCCTTTTAAATGCATGCTCACATTCGGCCCAAAAATCCTCAACGTACCCAGAGCATTGGTGGGCGCCGATCAGTGACAGTAAAGTTCCTGATTGGGAAATCCTACCTGATGCCGGAGAAAAAAATAAAAGTGTTATTTTATCCAAGAGGCATGAGCTGGGTATTTTATCGAATTTTGGCGCAACACCTTTTTTGCTCAACGGAAAACATTATGCATCAGTTGAAGGATTGTGGCAGTCGACAAAATATCCCGATCCAAAAATTAAAAATGACCCTCGCTTGAAATGCAAACAGCTTAAACTGACCCGAGCCCAAGTTGAGGAGATGGTGAGTTTTGAGGCCAAGGCGGCCGGTGATCCCGGAAGTGAGTGCATGAAACAGCTTGGAATTGATTGGGTCAGTTTTGAGGGGAAGCAATTAATTTATCACGCAAAAGAGAAGGGGCCATTTTTTGATGTTATTTATTCTGCCATGAAGGCCAAACTGGAACAAAATCCTCAGGTGAAAGAGGTCTTGCTTAAAACCCAAGGACTCAAACTTTTACCTGACCATCATACGAAGACTGATGACCCACCGGCATGGAAATATTTTGAAATTTGGCAAGAGATGCGTGAT
>JAHFAA010000106.1 GCA_023250775.1 Bdellovibrionales bacterium | reverse complement strand
TACGGGTTGGTCTTTTCTTAAAAAAAGAATCCGGATTCACGAGGGGGGCCACCAGAACCATTCTATTTTGATACAGCTCCTTATGACTATTCATATGGGCCATAATATCAAAACAAAATTTTACAGGAGTTATTTCATCTCCGTGAATGCCACAAAAAATAATGGTGGAATCTTTTCCGCGCTCATCACCGCCGCTTTCGCCGCCAAAAACTACCCAGGGAAGAGGATCACCTTGTACAGAATTACGCACGTGATTCCACTTATAGGAGTGGCATCCTGAATCGCCCCAGCCATATTTCTTAAAACTCTGATCAATTTTATCGCAATAAGCAGTCATGGCCGACGATGCCGTGGTACTTCCAGAAATCTCGTTTACACTTTCGCCAGTCTGGCCAAAGCTCGACGAATACCCCAATATGATAAAAATCGACATTCCGAATACAACACGAAGCATGCTTTATGAACCTCAATGAATGTGATCTGGTAATTGTAGCACAAAATCCTGACTTACCAACTCATCAACGCTTTTTATCTGAGGCAAAAAAAATGGGTCTAAAGGCACAAGTTTTGGCCCTGGATAACTACAGCTTCACCATCAGTTCTGGCGTGCCTACGCGGCAAAAGCAAAACAGGTGGGTAATTCATCGCACCATGGGCGTTAATTTTGATGAGTTTGACCTTCGAGTAAGCGCTCACCTTGCGGCCTCAAATTTCAGAATCAGTAATCCCCTTCCTCTCCTCATTCAAATGCGGGATAAGGTGGCCCAACTTCAGACACTGCAAGAATTGGGAGCGCCGGTTATTCCCAGCTTGATTCTGAGGGGAAATCTTGAAAAAGAAAACGGCGTAAGAATTCAAAATTTTATTCGACAATCCAAAAGCTCGCGCTTTATTTTAAAAACAGAAAGAGGAAACCATGGTCTCGGTGTCTCTCTGATTAATGGAGTGGACTCACTTTATTCATGGCTCACAACTCTGCACGCCACAAAGGACCAACGCTATATCCTGCAACCCTTTTTGGAGAACTCCCGAGAGTTTCGGATTCTCCTGTGTGGCGATCAATGTCTAGGTCTTGTTGAGAAAAAACGAAAAAGCAAGCATGCCAAAAATTTTAAACACAATGCAGGCCATACTCATTTTGTGCCCGTGAATCACCCCACACGATTACATCGTCCCATGCTCGAATGGGCGCAAAAAATTCAGACTAAAATGCAAAGCGATTTTCTCGCGATTGATTTTCTTCTAACCAACAAAAAAATTCACCTTTTAGAAGTTGGACTATGTCCTGGATTTATCGAGTTTGAAAAGGCCAGCAAAATCAATGTGGCAAAAAAAGTCATCCAACATTTGTTCCCCAAATAAAAAAACCCCTTCGAATGCGAAGGGGTTTTTATTTCGGCCAATAATGGTTGGGGAATATCCATCTGGCCCTTTTGCCGAATACCAGTATTAAATGCTAATTTCATGCCAAGAGCGTAACCTCGTCTCCCCTCTTCCATCTGATGAAAAAGAGGAATTGCCTTTGCATTTTTCACATTCTTCGGGTGTATACTTTTTAGACAGTGACTAAAGGGTAAACACTTTTTGGTCGCCCCATTTTAAGGAGAAGTTATGCGTCGTTATGTTTTCTTACTGCTTTTGCCTCTGTATGTCCTTTTTTTCACATTCGAGGTCAGGGCCGCGCAACCTACCTTCTCAAACTTGCTCCAAGATCAGCTCGATGGCCTCTACAAGGATTTGGGAACCATTATGTACCCCACCACTGTAAGTGGGGCCAGCAGCCTGGGAAAAATCTTTGGTTTTGAAGTCGGTGTTTTGGCCGGGGCCGGCAATTCTCCTCACGTGGATGCCCTCACGCCTGACAAAGTGGATAAATTACCCAAGGCGGGCCTTATGGGCATTGTCACTGCCCCATTTGGTCTCGGGGTTGAGGCGAGCGTTCTGCCTGTCAAAGTGAATGGTTTTGAATATGACTACAAGGCCATCGGCGGGCGTTGGACGGTGAACGAAGTTTTTTCCGCTATCCCCATCATTGATCTGAAACTCAAACTTGATTTCACCAGCGCCGATTTAAAATGGCATCAAAATATTGGAACCATTCCTGTAGAGGTCAATTATAAAAATACCTCTGTGGCCTATTCCGTCACCGTTGGTAAAAAAATTCTTTTTATCGAGCCCTATGCAGGATTGGGACGGATCCATGGCAAATCTTCTTTGACTTCAACCGGAACGGTTTCTATTTTCAACACCAGTGTCCCTGTCTCGGCAAGAGAGGATGTCGCCCACAGCACCACCTATTACTTCTTTGGTGCCGACTTCCATCTCCTCCTTCTCCATCTTGGTGTTGAGATGGCCAATGTCTATGACAACCGAGTTGTCGTGGGCAAACTGTCTTTTGGCTTCTAGAGAAGAGACTGAAATAAAAAGGCAAATGGCTTAACTACGTAGTACAGCACTTTCTTGCTCAAAGGGATATTGTCGAATTTGTGCTCCATAAGTGTCTTGCGACCATCGATGTGAAGCGAAGACTGTAGTTTGTGGTTATATTCTGCCCGCATGGCCTGGGTCAAATCAGGGGCACCAAAACAAAAAAGCGCCATTTCAGAATCATACATGGTGGAGCGTGGATCAAAGTTATATGTTCCGATCATGAAGCCGTCATTATCGTAGGTGTAGGCCTTCACGTGCGTGCCAAATCTGGCCTTTTCAACACCTTCAACCACGGGATAATTTTCCGGAATATTTCCCTTGAAGACATTGGCATTGACACCTTTTTTAATCCAAGAAGGAATGATGGAATTAAAAACTGCATTCACATAAATGGCATCGGTCGAATAAAGACTATTGGTAATCACACTTACTTTCTTGTGCGCCTTTAAAACATCTTTCAAGGCCGCGCGAGAATCTTTATCAGGAATGAAGTATGGGGAGTCAATCAGAACCTCGCCTTTCACATCTCGGGTGAATTTATTCACCACACTTCTCATCCCTTTCGTTTTGCGAAAATGGGCGCCCCAGCCTGGATAGTCAGAAGCAAAAACCATATTGCTACATTGGCCAGTGGGAGCAAGTGCCGCCTCCTTGGCCCCAAGATCAGCAAGTTCGCCTAATAATTTTCGATCAGCATCACTCTCGACCAAAAACTGGCGCGCCTTTTCCATCTTCTCTTCATCTTTCTTGGCGCTGGCCTTCAAAATTTTGTAATGACGATCCAAAACCTTATCTTGGGCGGCAATTTGCTTAAAGTAAGAAGCGTCTTCTTCATTGCCATCTAATTTTTCTTGAATCCACTTGGTGTCTTCGGCCATCATCTGGCGATATTTTTCGACATTCAGCTTTTCAGATAGTTTATCGTTCCAAAAAATTTCAAAGGTGGACTCCATGTCATGAACCAAAGGGCCTGTGATATGAATATCTTTATCAATAAAATTGAACTTCTCACTTAAATCAAAATATTCGTCGGCAATATTTCGTCCGCCCGTAATGGCCTCTTTTCCGTCAATCGACAGCAACTTACGATGATTGCGATATTGATATTTAATAAATCGTGCCATGGATTCAACGTTGTAATACTTCACTTCAATTCCGGCCGCCTCTAACTGAAGGACATGAAAAACATCGATTTCTGGAATGGTTAAAAAGTAATCCAAAAGGACGCGGACTTTAACCCCTTCTTTGGCCTTTTTGACTAACGCTTGGTTAAAAACGCGCGACGATGGACTCGTGTCATAAATAAAATATTCAATATCGATGTGGTCATGGGCCCGCTCGATCATTTTCATTCGCTCATAAAGCGCGCCAAGACCCTGATCATAAATAGTCACATCGTGGGGAACATTGGAGGTGGCCTTGTAAACCAACATCTCATGGGCGCTAAAAGCGCTAAAAGATGCCAGCATCGAGATCAACAAGAATAACTTCGTTAAGGTACGCATAGAAATCCTCCAATTTATTACCTGCGTAAACCATGGAGGATAAATATATTCAACCGAAAACGGCCAAGTGGAGATTTTTTACACGATTAAACAGATGTCATTTCAAGCAGTAACCCTACTTTCTTTGGGATCAGGCACCATACCTACAAGCATGAGTGGAATGAGGATAAAGGCCGCTCCCACAAGATACGGTACTGTTGAACCATAATGCCAGTAAATGACTGAGGCCAAAAGAGGGCCCACAACACGGGCCAAGGCCCCTAAGGATCGAAAGACCCCGAGCACTTGTCCCTGGGCATTGCCCGGAGCGAGCAGAGACACCAAGGCTGTTATGCAGGGAATGATCAATGACGAACCAATACCCAAAAAGGTCAGACCGAGATAAAGCATCCAAGAACTATTGGCGTAGGCAATACACACCAGGCCTGGAATAATGGCCACGAGTCCTTGCATCGCCATGCGCTTTTCTCCAACTTTTCGAGCAGAACGTCGCACATATCCCCCCTGAATGAGGGTAATCAAAACACCAATATAAATAAACATATTGGCATTTTGCATAGAGGTATAACTTAAGCGTTCGAACGCCACAAAAGTTAAGGTAAATTCCATGCCTGAAAAACTGCTTAGGAAAATAAAATAACCTATATTCGTAAGGTTCACGCCTTTGTAAGGAAAGGGTTTGAACATCTTAAACGGGTTAAGAAGATGGCCATCCTCTTTGCGTTTGGCCTGTCGTTTCTCTTTCGGATGTGTTTCAGGAAATTTTTTGATGATGAAAAAAAGATTGATGCAAGAAAGCACAAAAGCAATCAAGGCCGCGCCAGAAAAAGGATTAATGCCTAAATCTGTGGCCCCTGAAATCGTGGTGAATTTGAGAAGCATGGAAATCCCACCGATGGCCGGGCCCAGGATAAATCCAAGCGCAAAGGCAATCCCAATGGCGGCCATTCCTTTTGCACGATTCGAATGATCGGTGATGTCTGCCACCACAGCACTGGCAGTTGAAATATTGCCGCCCATAAAACCACCCAACAATCGCGCGAGCAAAAGCAGGGTAAAGCTGCCAGAAAAAAACCATAGGAAATAACTTAAGGCCAACCCCGTAACTGAAATTATCAAAACCGGACGACGGCCAATGCGATCTGAAAGGCCTCCCCAAAAGGGCGCGGCAATAAACTGCATGAGAGAATAAAAGGCCCCCAAAACCCCGCCAAACAAAACCAGCGATTGCGCATCCAGAGTCGGGTGTGTGAACTCACTTCCGTGCCCGGTTAAAAAGGCCATGCCCTTAAACACAGAAATCAGCAGCGGATTGCCGGAATCATTTTGGAGATAGTAGCGGGCCAGGCTCGGAAACAGAGGAAAAATAATCGAGAATCCCACCAAATCTAAAAAGAGCGTGAGAAATACCAACTTGAGAGTTCCTTTGGAGTCTTGCCCCATAGAAGGAGATTTGTAAGTCACTTCGGGAATTGGTTCCATCGCTTCTTCTCCATAAAACAATTGCTGTAACATCGGCCGATCATTTCGCACGACCGCCCCTAAATATTTGGCAAATTCTCGCGCCCATTCATCACTGTCATTGAGACAGGGGATCAAGGTAATTTTAGAACCAAGAGGACGAACCTCTAAATCCAACTCGTGGCCAATCTCGGCCAAGGTTTCCAGACAATCCACCACAAAGCTTGGGCAGTAAACCGCAATATTTTTCTTGCCCTGAGCGCCCAGCTCTTTGGCCTTATCCATGGTCGAGGGAGTCAGCCACTCTTCAGAACCAAAGCGCGATTGAAAGCTCAAATGAACCTTGCTCTGCCACTCAAGCGGAAGCTTGGATTTCATAAGCAGATAGGTTTTATAGCATTGCTCAAAATAGGGATCTTTTTTTTCTAAAACATAGCGCTTGGGAAGGCCGTGGAAACTCAGAATCAGAACATCCACGTTTTTTGCATCCAGAACCTTTTTAATTTGGCCAACACTCAGATCGATATAGGCCCGAAGCGACCAGAAATGATCAATCTTAAAAGGCGTATCCAAGGATGTGGCGTGGGCAACGGCATCGTGAGCCGAGGCCGTCGTGGTGGTACTGTACTGAGGAAACATGGGAACAAAAACAGTGTCGGCATCGGGATGGGGGCCAACGACCTTGACAATTTTCTTCTCACCCAAAATGTAGGCACTATCGACATCGATATTCAGAGAAGCGAGATGGGACTTAACTTTGTCTTTGAAGCTTTCTGTGATGGCAACGAGAGGCAATTTTCCATTGGGCATCACGATTGACTGATATAACTTTTGGGTCTTTCTTGGCCGAAAAGGGAGAATGAAAAAGTACAAAATTGGTAACCAAAAAATGCGCGGCAAATCCACCACTCTTGGGTCCGACAAAAATTCTTTTAAGTAGTTTCGAATATCGCGCAATTTGAGCGAGATCGGCGAGCCAAGCTGAAGCAGAATAATTTTCGCTTTCATAAATATACCCATCGCCCCCGCAGGTTGACGAATAAGGGAAAATTGGCCAAGGTGGCGCAATAAGGTAACAAAGGGAATGCCACATGAATAGGTCCGTTAGCAAGACTAAATCTAGACGATCCAAACAAGAACTTGCGGGTCTCAGTTTAGGTCAAATCACCACCCATTATCCGACAACCTATTCCCCTGACATCCTAGAATCCTTTCCCAATCGACATCCTCAATCTGATGCCTGGACCACTTTACTTTGCCCCGAATTCACTTCTCTATGCCCGAAAACTGGTCAGCCGGACTTTGCCCACATAACCATCAACTATATTGCCGATAAAAAAATGGTGGAATCAAAATCGCTGAAACTCTATCTTTTCAGTTTTAGAAACCACGGCGACTTCCATGAAGATTGCGTGCAAACTATCTGTAACGATTTAGTTAAACTTCTTGCCCCCAAATATCTTGAGGTTGTCGGGGAATTCACTCCTCGCGGTGGGATCGCCATTTTTCCCTGGGCCAGCTATGCCTGCGATGCCTCAGAATATCAAAACCTTAAGTACCAACGTTTTCTCAACTATTGTCCAGGGAAGTACGGCCGTTCGGGTACTATGTAGGTTTAACACTTGACAAAAAATACGTTGACTGGCGCAGCTTTAACACGTAGAGTTACAAATCTGAACGAACGGCACTCTATATAATACAAAAGGATAGGTTATGTTTGGTCTTGGAATGGGTGAATTAGTCGTTATTCTTTTTATTGTTGTTCTTCTTTTTGGCGGTAGCAAGTTACCCCAACTTGGCGGAGCACTTGGAAAGGCCATGAGCAATTTCAAGAAAGGTTTGCGTGAAGGTGAAGAGCAAAACGCATTGAGTGGAACAGCAACAACACAAATCGAGAACGACGAAGCCAAAAAAGCTTCTCGCGTTTAAGGTTGCTACTCGGCCGACGTTCTGATCGCCGACACAACTTCCTCAACGATTGAACCATCAAGCGCAGTCGCATGTTTTTTATCAAATAAGATTTTTGCAATTTCATCATAGCTAGGGCGAGTGTCCATATCCTGGATCAGATACTCAATATATCTGATGGCCCGGTCTATTAGTTTGTAGTTGCTCGGTCGAACGTAAGTCATAATATTATTGGCAAACCTTCCCAGACGGCCCATCACAATTGTGGAATGTGCATTGATCAACATTTTTAAAACGATACTTTGCAGGAAGGGATTATTGGGCAAAGGCAAAATAATTCTTTTTTTATTGTAGCTTATGGCAAACTCACCATGCCCAGTACCGGCGAAATGGAAGATAGAATTTTTATCACGAGGGCCACGCAGTTGTTGATAAATCGCCCCTGACTGACTCAAGTCAAACCCCAAGAGCCGCTTGAGGGAGGCCCTCCCCTGCAATTCAGGCCACTCTAAGGCGCGAGGAGGCCGTGACAGGGCCAGATGCCAAGATGAGGAAGCATCATGGGCCTGGTCAACAAAAAGATAACAGGGCCCAGGTCTAATAATCTTTTCGTTAATATTTTCAAAAGGAGGAAGTCCAAAAGTCGGCGAACGTTCGGTGGTATCGGTTAACAAAATCCCGCTCAAAAAAGGAGAAGCAACGTAATTACAAAATTGCCCATTTAAATACACCGTTGATTCAAACTCGGCAAAGTCACACAATGATTCAACCAATATTCTTTTATAGTTCTCCAAAATATTATCAATGAATCGCCCCGCTTCGGTTAAAAAATTCTCGCGAACAAATAAGGCCAGACAAATGGCCGTCTGTTGAATCGTCGTGGCCTGAAGACGGGTCGAACCTGCCAGACACATGGGACCGATATCAAAGCAAATTTTTTTGACTCGTGAATCTTCAAGCACTTCTTTGGAACGAACAGCAACCTGGCAAAGAATCTCTACGGGATTGCAAAATAAAAAATAGGGCCGCACCTTGGAAATTTTCAGCGCCTCCCAAACGGTTCCAATGACAAAGGGGGTTTCCCCTCCCTCAGTAACAGCGATGAGCAGATCGCCATCTGCAAATCCGAGTTCGCGCAATTGCCGTGCACCAAATTCGGGGTGATCTTCAAAACTTTCTAAGGAATGAATAAACGCCAGATCTCCACCGGCCATGAAAGCGACAACACGATTTTCAAATTCGTGCTGCAGGTAACTGTTCCGCCACAACTTTTCCACCGACAAGGCCAGCCTGCCAGTGGCACCACAACCAGAGATAAAAATCTTATGCCCACGCGCCAACGTATCGTGAATCGCGTCGCCCATCTCTTTCACTTCTTGCAAATTATTTTTCAGAAAAGTAAGGGCATCATGATCAATTTCGTAAAAAACGCGATAGGCCTCTTTGATCGAAGTCTTGGCCAAGAGAGATAAATTTTTGGATTTCGGATGGGGGCGTTCTGTCGGCAACTGACCTAAATGATATTGTCCTTTTACGTTGAGAAATGCTTCGAGTTCACTCTGGATGTCCTGCATGGGTTTGATTATAAAAAAAAAAGGAAGCCTAGGCCTCCTTTTTAATTTTTTTTCTAAAAATTAGTTTGATAAAAACTATTCTAAAATTTCAAGAACACTACGCTTTCTCAATTTTGTAGAAGCAGCGTTCAAGATAGTTCTTAGGGCACGTGCTGTGCGCCCCTGCTTACCAATCACTTTGCCGAGATCGGTTTTATCAACCTTTAATTCAATAACCGTCGTCTGCTCACCGACGATTTCATTTACTTGCACTTGCTCAGGAAGATCAACCAGTGACTTAGAAACATAAAAAATCAGCTCTTGCAATTCACTCATAACACTCTCATTTTTTTCTAAGTACGGAAGGTCATTAGAATTTTATGTTATTTTTTTTCAGAAGAGTTCTTACCGTATCAGATATTGTAGCACCTTTATCAACCCAGGCCCTGAGGGCGGCAGTGTTAACATCGGTAACAGAATTCTCGGCCTTTTTAGGAATGTACTGTCCTAATTTTTCGAGAAAACGGCCGTCGCGGCAGTAGCGTGCATCTGTAGCAACAATGGTAAAAACAGGTTTATGGGGACGTCCACCACGAGCAAGTCTAATCGTAACCATTCACAACTCCTCAAAATTCATTATGAAACAAGCGGCCCATTTTTAACTCATGGAGGAAACGAAGTCAATTAGAGAACTTAGAGAACGTTGGAGCTTGCGCCGCGTCACCACCTTAGAAGTAGCGGTTTCCCCAGGGCCCCTTGCTGTCCTTTTTCTTACGTTCTTTACCTGGCATCCCACCACCCATTCCGGCCATACCAGGAAGACCACCCTTCATCATCCCCATCATCTGGCCCATCATCTTCTCCATCTGCTTGAACTTCTGAAGAAAATCTTTAACCTGCTCCATTTTGGTGCCAGAACCTTTGGCAATACGGCCGATGCGCGATTCATTGATGACCTTATAATCATTTCGTTCAGCTTTGGTCATAGACTGAATCATAATCTTAATTCGTTTAATTTCATTTTCGGCAGGAGAAAGATCTCCCACTTGGCGTAAGACCCCGCCCATCCCGGGAAGCATTTTCAAAATTGATCCCATGCTGCCAAGACGGGACATCATTTCCATCTGTTTTAAAAAATCGTCGATAGTGAATTTGCCCTTCTGCAGATTCTGCATCATGGATTCGGCCTCATCCTCTTTAATTTCGGTCTGGGCCTTCTCAACCAGCGACAGAACATCACCCATATCCAACATGCGTTTCGCCATGCGGTCGGGATGGAAGAGTTCCAAATCTTTCAGCTTCTCACCATTGGAGATAAAGCGCAGAGGAATGCCGGTCATGGTTCGAATGGACAGCGCTGCTCCACCCTTGGCATCAGAATCCATTTTGGTCAGGACAGCACCCGTCAGGCCGATGGCCTCGTGGAAAGTTTTAGAAACATTGACCGCCTCTTGGCCTGTCATGGCGTCGGCGACGAGG
>JAHFAA010000498.1 GCA_023250775.1 Bdellovibrionales bacterium | reverse complement strand
CCGTCCTTTCAATGAATCCAATATCAAACTTTACTGCAAACAAGTTTATGTTTCCGACAGTGTCAAAAATATTATCCCTGAGTTCTTGGGCCTCTTAAAAGGTTGTATCGACTCCAGTGACATTCCTTTGAACGTCTCGCGATCTTCCCTGCAAGGTGACCCGAACGTCAGAAAGATTTCCAACTACGTGGTCAAAAAAGTCGCCGAGTCACTCAAAAAACTCTTCAAATCTGATCGCGCCAAATATGAAGCGATCTGGGAAGACTCCGGCCTTTTCATAAAATACGGTTGTGTTTCCGATAATCGTTTTGACGAACTGACTCGCGATCAAATTATCTTCAAAAATAGCGAAGGCAAGTACGTCACTCTGCCTGAATATCGCGAATCAATCCCCGAGAACTACAAGGCCAAACTGGAAGATAAAGTCCTGTATTTTGAAAAAGGCAAAAGCGACTCTTCACTTCGCACGCAACTGCTTACGGAAAAAATCCAGACCTTGGAAACGGAAGAGCATATTGATCCTCACTTCATGCAACATGTCGAATCCCATAAGATGGGTGACCATGCCTACCGTTTTGCCTCTGTCGATGCCGAGTTTGCCAATATCTTTGGCACAGAGGCCAGCACCGGCGATGATATGAAAATCAAAGATCTCTTTGAATCAATCTTGAAGGAAGCGTCCGCAGATGCAAAAGACAACGCCAAGTTTGAAGTGGTTGTTGAGAAAGTAAAAAACGCCATCTCTCCCGCCTACTTCCGCGTTGACGAGCAGATGAAACGCTTTAGCAAGATGACCGCCCACATGGGGAATAATGTTTTCCCTCTCAAGAAAACACTTGTGATCAACCCCAACAATGCGCTCATCCAGAATGCTTTTAAAATTCACGAAAAAGGCGGAAGGCCGGACCTGGTTAAAAAACTTTGTCACTTAGTTGAAGATCTCGCCAACATTTCAAGCGAGGGTCTAAAACAAGAAGAGCGCGAGATTTTCGTCAAGCGCTCTCAAGAGTTAGTTCAAGATTTAACCAGCTATGCCCTTTAAGAGGCCATAATCTGAGTACTCGGTGCTGTCGTCACATTTGGCCCGGCACCGAGAGTGTGAGAACGGCGATCATAAGGAATATGGATTTCTGATCGCTCTTCCATCTCTTTACAATCAAGACAGAGTCGCGCCATGGGACGGGCCATGAGTCTATTAATGGCCATGTCTTCGCCACACTCTTCACAAATTCCAAAAGATCCACGACTTATTTTGAGTAGCGATTCATCGATTTTCTTAAGCAAAAAGGTAGAACGCCCAACCAATTTATAAGAGAGAGCTTCTTCAGCTCCTTGGATCGTCCAGTCCACATCATCTTTTAAATCGTCTTTGGCCGCTTGGATAACTTCTCCACCTGCCAACTTCACTTGCTCGATTCCCATCAACAAGTCTTCGCGCATTTTTAAGAAGTTTTCTTTGAATTGCGTTGTCAGAGAAGCGTCCATAGGTCCCCCTAAAATTGAGCATCCTGCGAATTACAAATCTCAAATCCATTTGAGATTAAGTGGGAATCTTGCCCGTCCTTGGGCGCTTATCCCCGTGTCCTTTCGGACTATTCGAGTATTCCTTCCTGGAGTACCCGTCTTGATAAACATATGTGCACGGTCTGTGCCAAGCAGGCCCCCCTTCTGGGCCACCCGACTAAAGTGCTTGTTTTTGCGTTTTTTGCTTGGCCCTGGCCAGAAGAGGTCAGAAAATTATGCACGGTAGCAAATCAATCGGAGCTAAAATGCCCCTAAAAAACGGTCCAAAGGCCCAGCGTCACTGGTGTCCAAAGGTTGAAATGGTTGCTGACTGGCCCCGCTTGGGACCCCGATCTGGTGCCGCTTAGACCAATTGATCCTTTCCATCCTTAGACAAAACGAATTCACCCTTCTCAACTTTTTCCAATAAAATTTTTAGGAGTTTTTTTTCCGCCTCTTCGACAATAATTTTTGGTTGTGGCGGGCCTTGAAGAATTTCTCTGACTTCCTCTTGCATGCGAATACTGAGCTGGGACAATAAATGTCGTTGTAACTCAGACGACGCTCTTCGCAGCGCCAGACCTAATTCTTTAAGCGAAATCAATTGTAGCAGTTCTTGCAACATCCTAAGGGAGAGAAACTGTAAATCATCTAAGGTTACCATGAGCGAGCGCACGACTTGGGCAGTCTTTGGATCTCTGGCCTCTAATTCCCCCATGATTCGTTTGCGAGATTCAGGGTCAAGCAAGGCCATCATGCGCGCGGCCTCTTTCGGGCCACCTTGAAAGGGCATATCTCTTCCTACTGAAAGTAAGGATCATCTTTCACAAGAAAATTTTTCACGTAATCTGTCACCCCTTCTTCTAAGGAGCGAAACTTCACCTGGGGCAATACCTTCCTGAACTTGCTCATCTCAGCTTCAGTAAAATATTGGTACTGATCACGAATGCTCAAAGGCATATCGATAAATTCAATATTGGCCTTTTTTTCCAGAGCGTGAAAAACGGCTGAGGCAAGATCAAAAAAACTTCGCGCTTTGCCGGTACCCATATTGTAGATACCCGAATTTTCTTTTTTTGCGCCTTCTATCAGATCGATCATGGCAGAAACCACATCATTCACATAAACGAAATCGCGCAGCTGTTCACCATCTTTGAATCCCTGCTTGTGGGATTTAAAAAGTTGTACTTTGCCGCTATTCTTAATCTGAACAAAGGCCTTGTGAACAATGGAGCGCATCTCCTCTTTATGATACTCGTTGGGCCCATAGACATTAAAAAATTTAAGTCCAAACCATTTTGAAGGCGTGGCGCTTTGACGTAAAACCCGATCATCAAAAATCTTT
>JAHFAA010000105.1 GCA_023250775.1 Bdellovibrionales bacterium | reverse complement strand
TTCCCTGCACGGCAAGGTGAGCAGCATCCACAGGACTCTTGAACAAAATATTGCAGATGACTGTGAATGATTTGTAAAAGATCTCTTTCATGTGAAAAGATTGTAATCGCTCCTCCTGTTGGAATATCGTCAAAGCAAATTCGACGCTCCGACTGGCGCGCATCAATAAGTACACCCGATGGGCCACCAATTTGTAAGGCATATGGATTAAAGGCCTTGGCTTCTTTTAATACTTGCTTAATCGTAATCCCAAATGGCCATTCGTAGACACCAGGCCTTAAAACATCGCCGGCGACACTAAAGAGCCGTGTCCCTGTTGATTTCTCTGTTCCAAATGCCAAAAATGCTTTTGCTCCTTTTTCTATAATTCGCGGGACACTACAAAAGGTTTCCACATTATTAATAATTGTTGGTTGTCCTTGATATCCGCGCTCAATAGGAAAAGGCGGGCGAATGCGTGGCTCACCTCTTTTACCTTCTAGAGATTCAAGCAGTGCCGTCTCCTCGCCACAGACATAGGCACCTGCGCCTAATTGGATTCTGAGAGAAAAATTATTTTTCTGATGAAACTTTTTTAATTCACGCTCAAGTTTAGGCAGTAAGTATTGGTATTCCGCCCTTAAATAGATCACGCCTTCACTTGCTCCGATTGCCAGACCGGCGATGGCCATGCCTTCAAAGAGCATGAGCGCGCGTTTGGTTAACAGGACTCTATCTTTGAAAGTTCCCGGCTCGCCTTCATCAGCATTGCAGATCACAAAACGGCGTTCTCCTTTACAACTGCGGCATAAATCCCACTTTTGCCATGTCGGAAATCCGGCACCACCGCGGCCTCTCAAACCAGAAGTTTTTAATCTCGTAATAATTTCCTGTGAACCAATCGACTTGGCCTTTTTGAAGGCCAAACCAAATTGATAGCTGCCCAAGAGAATCTTTTTTTGAAATATTTTATTCGTGACCTCATGACCATTGAATAGTTTCTTTTTAGTCTTGGGACTCACCTGCCCGACTAGTTCCTCCGGTGCGACTCCTTTTTTGAGCTGTCGTGCAATAAAGAGAGCGCGCTTTGTTGTCATCTCGGTAAAGGGAATAAAGTTGATGAGACAGGCAGGGCCTTGATCACTCATCCCAATACATGGTGTTTCAAAAAGACCAATGTCATACTGAGAAGAGACCTCACCTAGTTTTATGTCTAATTCTTGCTCAAAAACATTTTGGATGTCCATTTGTCCTTGATGGGCGGCGGTGACTGAAGAATCAAGATAAATTTGAACTTTTCCGGCATAATGTGTGTGGAAAAAATTATAAAACGTGAAAGTATCTTCTAAATCACATTGGGTAGTTTTCAGTTGGAAGGCCAACCTTTCGATGGCCCTTTGAGGGATGTAATGGAATTTCCTCTGAACTTCCCACAGCATATTCAGTAAATGACATCGGTCACTTTGATATTTCGTAGCAAGATCATCAATAAAGAATTCCACTTCTGCTCCAAAAAATTACGACAATTTGATATCAATAAGGATAACATGCACAACATGAATAATTCTCTTCCTTTTCACGATAAATGTCAGGTGAAGCTTAACCTCTTCGGCCTATCCCAAGGACTTGGACTAAGGCCAAAATTATTTTGCCATGCTCAGCATTTAGGTCTTGCAGGTACTTTGCAAAATCGTGGTGATCGATTGCAGCTCTTGCTGGAAGGAAGAAGATCATCACTCCTCGCGTTTTTAGAAACTTACCGAAATATTCTGCCAACTCAAGCACGAATTGAGCGTGAAGAACTCGAATGGAGCACGTCACAAAATCTTAAAGACTTGAAAATTATTGCCAGCACTGAAGGAGAGGGAGTCTGCGCCTCAATTCCTTCGGACCTGGCAACCTGCCCAGATTGTTGGGAGGAATTTCGCTCGCCTCTTGGAGTGCGATCTAATTACCCCTTTATAAGTTGCACGGTCTGCGGGCCGAGATATTCAGTTTTTTTGAAAAGTCCATACGATCGCATCAATACAACTTTTAACTCTTACCCCTTATGTCTTTTTTGTCGTTCGGAATATGAAGACCCAAGCAACAGAAGATTTCATGCGCAAACAGTGGCGTGTCCCGACTGTGGTCCACGCGCGATTTTTAAAAATGTTGAGGGTGATGAACTACACTATGCAAGTTATCATGACCTCGGCTTAGAGATATCTCGTAAATTACTCGAAGGCTCGATCATTGCCTTTCAAGGACTCGGTGGATTTGCCTTAGTCTGTGATGCCAATAATTCGACGGCCATTCAGCGTTTGCGCAAGCAAAAACAACGTCCCCACCAGCCCTTGGCAATCATGGGGCGAGACCTAGGGGAGCTAAAAAAATGGGTAAAACTATCACACGAATCAGAAGTTGTTCTCACCGGCCAAGTTGCCCCTATTGTTATTGTTCCATGCACAGACAATATTCCTTCTACCTTTTCGGACCTCAATCCAGATGGTGACACTTTGGGCGTGATGTTGCCTTCTCATCCCTTTCAATCTTTACTCTTTGGGCCCTCACATTCTCGCCTGACTCACTTGGTGTATACCAGCGGTAATAGGCATGGCGAACCTTTGGCATTCGATCCAAAGATGGCGCAACAAGAACTTGCCCTAGTTGCTGATTATTTTCTCTATTGCGACCGGCCCATTGCCAGACCAGTTGATGATACGGTTATCTACCAAAGTGCGCTGGGCAATCGTCCTTGGCGACAGGCCCGTGGACTCGCGCCCCTCAAAACTCAAACTCACAAAACATTTTCAAAAACTATTTTGGCCTTGGGTGCCGATCTTAAAAATACCTTTTCGATTGGTCACAAAAATTTTCTCTGGACCTCTCCCCATCAAGGTGATTTAGAAAATTTAAAATCACTTCATCATTACCGTCAAAACACCCATGCTTTTTGTGATTATCTGGGTCTCAGCCCCGATGTGATCGTCGTTGATCGACATCCTGGTTACCAATCCCATCAATGGGGATCTCAATTATCGCAGGAACAAAAAATTCCATTGCTCCAGGTTGGTCATCATCGGGCCCATGCAGCGGCCGCTGCATTCTTGGCGGGATGGGAAGATTGTCTCAATCTCGTTTATGATGGAACAGGTCTTGGTGATGATGGCACTTTATGGGGTGGTGAATTATTTGCTCAACATTGTCCAGGGGGTCTTGAACATCTCGGGAGCTACAGTCAGATGCTTCTGCCAGGAGGAGAGCAGGCCATATCCCATCCTGCACGTCTCTTAGTTGGATATTTAAAACAGCATGGCATGGAGTTCGAGCGTAGCTTGTCTTTCTTCACTAACGAAGATCGTCCCCAGTTAGAATTGATTTTTCAAAATTGCAATAAGGGAATTAACTCACCTCTCACCTCCTCTGTCGGCAGACTTTTTGATCTTGTTTCTGTAATTCTGGGTGCCCATCATGGAAAAGTCAGCTATGAGGCCCAGGCCGCCATTCGCCTGGAAACCATGGCGAACAAGGCAACACGTTCACCCCGCAGGTTAGACTTTTTAGAAACAGTTTTCAATAACACAATCAAAGTCGATCCAGCCCCCATGATTGAAAATTTACTGGCAGAGATTTCCTCTGAATCTACCAGCAATCTGGCGCTCGATTTTCATTTTACTCTGGCGCATATGGCGCTGGTGAAATGCATTTGGGCGAGGGAAAAAACAGGTCAAACAAAAGTCACCTTGTCAGGTGGTGTTTTCCATAATGAACTCTTGAATCATTTTCTTTTCAATCTCTTTCAACAACATGATTTTCAGGTTTTCCTTCCCAAACTCTATCCGGTGGGTGATGCCAGTATCAGCTTGGGTCAGGCCATTTTGGCGGGAGGATTGAAACATGCATGAGCTAAGTATCTCGATAAGTTTAGTGGAACAGGCGCTGGCCATTATGCAAAAGGAAGGGGATAAACGTGCGCGCCGTATGACTCTTGAGGTTGGAGCATTCAGCGGCATTTCGATAGAGGCCTTACACTTCTGCTTTCCCGAGGCGACAAAAGGAACGGCCTTGGAGAATTGTCACCTCATCATCAAGCAAATCCCTCTTTGTATTTACTGTCCTACGTGTAAAAAAGAAGTCATTCTGAAAGATCCTTTTATCATGTGCTCACATTGCCACGAGGTGCAGGTGGAGGTGATCAGAGGAAAAGAATTTAACTTGCTCAGCATGGAGGTTGAATAATGTGCGAAGTGGATAAGATGCACTTTAAGGTTTTAAATCTTGGCACTCGAGTTTTGCACAAGAACCAGGATCGAGCAGAGCAGAATCGCACATGGTTTAAGAGTCATGCGGTTCATGCCATCAATATTATGAGTTCTCCTGGTTCTGGAAAAACCAGCTTACTGGAAAAAACCACCCAGGCATTACGTGGTATCAGACAAGTCTCTATTTTGGTGGGTGATCTGCAAACTGAGTTGGACGCCGATCGCTTAAAAAAAGTTGGGGCCAAGGCCAAGCAAATTAATACGGGAAATGGATGTCATCTAGATGCGTCCATGATTGCGCAACAACTCGATCATTTTGTAACTGGTCATGAAGACCTTTTGCTCATTGAAAATGTGGGAAATCTTGTCTGTCCTTCATCGTTTGATCTTGGTGAAAAGAGCAAAGTAGTCTTACTCTCAGTGACAGAGGGTGAAGAAAAACCGCTCAAATATCCTGTTCTTTTTCACCAGGCCGATGTGATCTTGATCACGAAAGTGGATTTGGCAAACTACGTTCCCTGGAACAAAGCAAGGGCCATTGATGCTATTTTTAAAATTAATCCGCGCGCCAAAATTATCGAACTGTCATCGCTAACCGGTCTAGGAATGGATGAATGGCTGCATTGGCTAAAGGAAGCATAAAATGTGCCTCTGCGTCCCTTCCAAGGTACTCGAAGTATGTGCTGGTATGAAGGCCATTGTCGAATTAAACGGCGTTCGAAAAACCATTGCCATCGATTTTGTACCAGAGGTGAAAAAAGATCAGTACGTGTTAATTCATGCGGGACTCGCTCTTTCTATTTTAGAAGATGATGAGGATGAAGTTTGAAATACTACACTGAATATCACTCCAAGGATCGTATCCTGCAAAAACTTGAGCAGCTAAAAAAATTGCTTGAGCCTACTCGCCATTACCGATTTATGGAATTTTGCGGCGGACACACTCACGCTTTTTTTCGCTACGCTTTTCCTTCGATTTTACCCAGCAATCTTGAAATGATTCACGGGCCAGGCTGCCCTGTTTGTGTCTTGCCCGCAGAACGGATAACGGCGGTCATTCGCCTTTTAGAACAGCAGTCCTCAAATCTCATTTTATACTCCTACGGCGATTTGATGCGCGTTCCTGGTGAAAATCGCGACAGCTTATTAAAAGCGCGAGCACGAGGTTTAAACATTCGCATGCTCTATGATCCTTTAGAAATGATCGAGTTTTGCAAGAAGGAACCAGAAAAGATTCACGTTTTTTTTGCCATTGGTTTTGAGACCACGACTCCACCAACGGCACTGCTCTTACAAAAGGCAAAAGCTTTAGGTCTGGCAAACATTTTAGTCTACTGCAATCATGTGCTGACTCCTCCTGCCGCCAGGGCCTTGCTGAGTGATGTGAACGAACCACTCTTGCTCGACGGCATTATTGGGCCAGGCCATGTTTGTACGGTGACGGGGTCTCACGCGTTTGATGAGATTGCATGCGATTTCAAAATTCCTGTGGCAATTGCAGGTTTTTTTCCTTCTGATCTTTTGAGTGCATTAGAAAATCTGATTGAGCAAACTCATGCCAAGACTCATCTGGCCATTAATACTTACGGACGCTCCGTTAACGAAAGTGGAAACTTATTGGCCCAGCAAGCGGTTCGTGAAGTTTTTTCGAGGCGTGATCATTTCATCTGGCGCGGTCTGGGTGAAATTCCCTTCAGTGCGCTTAAGATTTCTGATGAGTATAGGCAATATGATTTGGAAAATAAATTTGAAATAACTTATCAAAAAGTTCCAGATAATCCAAAATGCCTTTGCGCTAAAATATTAAAAGGACAAAAAAAACCATTGGACTGCTCACTGTTTGGAAAAATCTGTCGACCGGATAATCCCATGGGGGCCTGTATGGTGTCTGGCGAAGGAAGTTGTGCCGCTTATTACGGAAGGTAAAAAGGATATTGTATGCATGAAACCATCGAACTTTTCCATGGAAGTGGCGCAAAAAAAAGTCATCAGCTTATTCGTGATATTTTTTTTGAGGCCTTTGACAATCCTTTACTAAAAGAAGGGGCCGACGGCGTCGTCCTGCCAAATTTTCAGCATGAACTGGTGATAACAACCGATGCTTTTGTTGTCAGTCCCCTTATCTTTCAGGGGGGAGACATTGGAAAGTTGGCAGTATGTGGGGCACTCAACGATCTCGCGGCCATGGGCGCACGGGCATATTACCTTTCCGCAACTTTTATTTTAGAAGAGGGGCTCGAAATTGAGAAACTAAAAAAAATCGTTCAAAGTATGGGACACGAAGCGCGTATGGCCCAAGTTTCGATTGTTGCCGGAGATACAAAAGTCGTCGAAAAAAATAAGGCCGATCAGATTTATATTTCTGTCACGGCCATCGGAAACCCAGAAACCGAGTGCGCTCCTCACCCAAAAAAATTGCGAGCAGGTCAAAAAATTATTCTCTCAGGTCCCCTCGGTGACCATGGAGCGACCATCCTTGCCGCCCGAAAGGATTTGGTCTTTGAAGGCAATTTAAAAAGTGATTGCTCTAATCTTCAGCCACTCATCTTGCCCTTAATCAAACTTTTCCCGTCGATTAGTTGCATGCGCGATCCAACCCGAGGCGGTTTAAGTGGAAGTTTGCACGAGCTCATGGCGGTGGATCACGAATCCAAAATTGGATTTCGTCTCAACGAAGAAGATCTTCCCGTCTCGCCACCCGTTCGCGGGCTGTGTGAAATTTTAGGACTCGATCCTCTGACTTTGGCCAATGAAGGCAAGATGATAATTTTTTGTGATGCTGATCTTGCTTTGCCGATCTTGCAACAAATAAGGCAGCATCCTCTCGGACAAGAGGCCATGATTATTGGAGAGGTGACGGATCGACCAGGACAGCTGGAAATGAAAACCATCTATGGCGGTGAACGATCGCTAATCTGGGCAGAAGGCGATGCTCTGCCTCGTATCTGCTAATTAAGCGACAATTTCATCTCAACTTCTGAAGGGTCTAAAGTCGTGTGTTGGGTAAAACCATATTTTTCAAAAACACGAATCATCACCAAATTGTTGGCCAAAACCATTCCAATCATTTCCTTCACGCCGCGTTTCTTGGCGATATCAATCATTGTGGTCATCATAATGCTGGCCATGCCGAGTCCACGCTTTTCCTCATTCACCACAAAACCCACCTGTACGGAATTGCTTTTCAAATCGAGATAATAGCGTCCGACTGCATAGATTACTTCTCGTGGTCCTTGCCGCTGAACAATGCAAAGGGCCAGATCTTTTGATTGGTCAATATTAACAAGATTGTGTGCGTTTTCACGTGTCATAAGCTTAGGAATATTTCGATATCTTTGCCAGAGCGTTTCTTTGGTATGGGAATAGAAAAAATCTTGCAGCCTGCGATCATCGGAACTTTTCAGGGGGCGCAACACATATTCTTTTCCATCCTTTAGCTTGATCATTTTAATCTCAACAGGGCCGAACTCCTTCAAAATTACCGACGCACTTTTGTGGTAAGCAGGCAACCCCGTGTACTGCCTCACTTGCTCCAAAAGAGAATCGCGAAATTTGGGATGAGCAATTTGAATAAGTTCAAGAGCACGTTCGCGAATACTGCGACCGCGGAGTGTGGCAACGCCGT
Source organism: Bdellovibrionales bacterium (assembly GCA_023250775.1). GTDB lineage: Bacteria > Bdellovibrionota > Bacteriovoracia > Bacteriovoracales > Bacteriovoracaceae > GWA2-49-15. Next base: position 2,571 of record JAHFAA010000105.1, on the reverse strand, counting down.
ATTCTGTCACGACATAGTGAACATCTCCACGCGAGGTGACGACTCCAGCTCCTTCCGCCAGGAAGGGAACGATTTTGGAAACCTGACCACCTTTAGTGGTTGAGGGAAGGGCAATAATTGGACGGCCTCCTTCACTCATGGCAGCACCACGAATAAAATCAACCTGCCCGCCAATCCCGCTGTAGAAACGATGTCCCACAGAATCCGAAACGACTTGTCCTGTGAGGTCAACTTCAATAGCACTATTGATCGCCACCACCTTTTTATTTTTTGCGATTACAAACGGTTTATTCACATATTCGCTGGGCTGAAATTCAACATGAGGGTTATTGTGAACAAAATCATAGAGCTTTCGCGACCCCATACAAAAGGAGGTTACTGTTTTTCCCGGATGGATAATTTTTTTTGAATTGTTGATCACGCCAGATTTTAGGAGAGGAAGAATTCCATCACTAAACATTTCCGTGTGAACTCCTAAGTCGCGATGATTGGTTAAATTGGCAAGAACAGCATCAGGAATTTTTCCAATTCCCATTTGCAAGGTGGCTCCATCTTCAATAAGTGAGGCAACGTACTGCCCGATTTTGAGAGTGACCTCATCCATTGCTCCATTGTTAATAACAGGAATGGCCTCATCAATTTCAAGATAGGCATCAATGGCCGAAACGTGAATAAAACTCTGACCGAGAGTGCGTGGCATTTTTGGATTCACTTGGGCAATAACAGTATGGGCGGAACGACAAGCGGCAGAAACGACGTCAACCGAAACACCAAACGAACAATATCCGTTGTCATCAGGTGGCGTGACCTGAATGAGGGCGACATCGAGTGGCAAAATTCCCTCTAAAAAAAGTCCCGGAATTTCGGAGAGAAAGCAGGGCGTATAATCCGCCAGACCATTATTAACAGCGACTCGACTATTGGGATCGAGAAAGAGAGCATTGACTCGGATTCGATCTTTATATTCAGGCAGGGTCCACTGCCCTTCCCCCATGGTCAAAATGTGAACCATCTCAATATCGATAATTTCAGTAGCGTGTTTTAAAAAATGCTTGATGAGTGCGTTGGGACAAGCGGCATTAGAACCGATAAAAACTCTTGAACCGGGGCGAATAAATTTGTCCCAATCGCTTGTTTCTAAGGGGCGCATGGCATGTTCACGGTGACGAAATTTCATGGCCGAGACTCCTTTCTCTAAATCAAGAATGACCTATGATAGTGCTGTTTCCCCACTTTTGGACATTTGATTTTCCTCAACTATTCAATTTTCTTCGTATTATAAATTTTTCACTAACCTTTATTGATTTTAGGGCCATGCTATGGTCCGGCATTGGAGTTAGTAAATTTGGGGTTGTTTATGTCAAAATTGTTGGTAGTTATACTCATGTCATGGTCATTTATTGCGATGGCCAATGAATCCGCGAATTCGGGATTTATCAGTGAAATTAGATCGACGCGCAAATTTTCCAAAAAAATAATTCCGGAAAAAAAGCAAGAACGATACAAAGGAACTGTGGATAAGGATTCTTGGTCCAGTTACTACTCAGACGCATGCGAAGTAAGTTATACAAACATCACGAACGAGGATGAACTGCGAAATCTTAATATGCGACGATGCTCTGACGGAACAGTCAGCTTTCTTCAGCCCGATTCAGAAGGCTGGTTTGGCAATGAGGGAAAATGCGGCCAGACGGCGGCCTCCAATGTCCTCTATATGTACTGCGGATTAGTCGGACACCCAAAATGGTACAGCGACAGATTTTTGAGCGATATTACTCCTGGTGTACGACCGGGAACTTTGGAAAACGGATTGAATACTATTTTTTCTGAGGAATCGGCCTGCCCTGGTGGAACTTGGCGGGTTAAAACCGGCTCAAGTTATAACGATTTTCTCGCTAAAATTGAAAATGGCCTCACACCTAAGTTCAATCATTCAGGACTTATCACTCGCACCAGAAGTTCTGGTGAAAAAGTGAAGCGCAGTCCTGTGATCGCGCTGCTGCGTTCGCCGGGCGGTCAGAATCTTCATTGGGTGACGATCACTGATATTTTAAATCGCACCAGTGACAGCTGCCAATTAGTCGTCAATCACTGGGATGATCAGTATGTCGTGCCTTGTAATAAGTTTGCAAGATGGTCGTGGGGGGCCTATGACTCTTACGCCGTCTTATTTGATCCCTACACTATTTTGACTTTCGAATAGTTTATTTTTCTTTCGGCTGATCAAGCTTGGATTTTTCATCCTGAAGATGCTTAATTTGCTCGTCGATATTCTCTTTATGTTTTTCGCGCATTTTGGCCTCTAATTCCTGATTGGCCTTCTGCAGGTCTTGGTGACATTTCTGCATGGCCTGCTGATCTTGCGCCGAAGAGGCACAATCTTTGGCCTTTTGAAAAATACTAACCTTTGATTCCATATCAGAAACAAATTCTTCTTTGTGCTTATTGAACATTTCTTTATTCTCACCTCCGCCTTTTTTATCAGCGTAGGCATTGGTAAAAGCAAGACTAAAAACAATTGCTGTACACAACAGAGTTTTCATATTTTTCTCCTGGTGATGTCTTATTTCA
>JAHFAA010000104.1 GCA_023250775.1 Bdellovibrionales bacterium | reverse complement strand
TGTTTATGCTGCCGGATATAGTACCAATCCATCCTACATTAAGGTCGCCGGTTATTGGCTCGATGGGGTCTGGACTGCACTCACTCCCGTTGACCCCGCAAAATCCTGTCAGGCCAATTCTATTTTTGTTTCCACAGAAAAAATTTACGTTGCAGGAATTTGTTTTAGTAGCGCCGGAACGATTCTTCCTGGTTACTGGCAAGATGGCACCTGGAATGCCCTTGATCCCATTGACCCAACAAAACCAGGGTTGGCGACTTCGATTGTTGTTTCTGGCGGAAAAGTCTATGTCGCTGGTTATGGCCTGAATTCCTCAGGAACGCAGATCGGGAATTATTGGAAAGATGGAGTTCGAACAAATCTTCCTTCGCTGAGTGCAGCGAATGCAAGCTATGTGACTGCCCTTTTGGTACGGGGTGAAAGTATCTATGTGGGCGGTTACAGCAGGAATAGTTCCAATATTATGGTTCCTGGTTATTGGAAAGACGGCGTTTGGACGGGACTCCCCCCTCTGAGTACGATCCGAGATGGAATCGTTGTTGGGCTCCACTGATTAGTCCAAGAAAAGATAATGTGTGCTCAATCCGTCCTTACCTTAAACACCATGCTACATGCACAATTTTGTAGGCCCTACAAAACTTGCTCACGATAATGACGAAGATGATCCAGAAAGAAGGACTCTAAGATGGGTTTTACCGCGAACGACGGCATGAGCGGACCACCCAAGGCACGAATCCGGTGGGCCGAATGAAAAGTCACCAGTGTTCCTTCTCCGTCAGCGCGAAAATCCACAGTGCCCAGATCGGATTCGGTGGAACGATTGTCCGAGTAACGAACCCACCATGTGACGGTGGCGGAGTTATTGCCGTAGCGTATGACTTCAAGTTTTGTCATGTCCTGATTTTTTAACCAGATATCCAAATCTCCGGGAAGGAGGGAGAGAACCATTCTTTCCAATTGTCGAACTGGGCGGCCGAGAGAATCCCTTTCAACCACTTGAACTTCTCCTCCTAGATAATGATCTAGTCGAACACCCCACTCTGAAGCGGGAAAGAGTGTCGAAAAACGTTCATAGGAAAGGGGAATGTAGAGACGAGTGATTTCCACCGATGCTGTTTTTAAAACATCGCCGGGTTTGGTTTGAATTTCTTGAGTGTAGCTAACCGATACGCCCTTGGATAATTCCGTCGTGCTGGCACCTTCAATCTTTTGGCGCATCTCCATAGGCACGCTAAGCTGATATCGTTCCACCAGAGGGATAACTTGGGCCCATTCAGTATTGTTGTCAGGCCACCAATGAAGTCGATAATCATCGAACGCCAATAGGCCTTTGGGAAAAATCAAACAGAGCAAGAGTGCAAAGCTAATATAAAGAGACGGCATAAATGGTCTCCAGAGAGCTGTAAAATTGTTTATGCCTGTCCTTAACAATTTGTCCGGCACCGAGCAATCGCTTTTGTAACTTTTTCATTCGATGGGATTGAGGCCGAAAACATTACACGATCGCTGGTATTCGATGAAAGCACCCGTTAAGCTCACGCTCTGGGGTTTGTTATGGTCTTTTTTCAAAAGCGATTACTGTGTCTATTGGTTTTGTTGGCACTTTTCACTCCTTGCTTTGCGGGTGACTTGAAGCAAATTTTCACACGAAACATCTATTTAGATTTTCAACCTGCTGAGGATTCCCTGTGTTTTACTAACAATGGTTTTACTCCCTCGGCCGGTTATGATCCCATGATGCAATTACTCGCCCGCGTGGCAGATGGATATGGTGCTTGTCAGGGCATGGTTGGTCTGGCCGCCGCAGTAAAAAAAAATGTGATCTTTCGCCCTAATCGTGAGCGCATGTCGAACTGGTCTATTATCAATACTCTAAGTACGGCACAGAAACTTCATTACGCTGACTGCAGTAAAAAACTCCCCATTGATGGTTATGCCAATTTACGGGAACTCTGCCAGGACTACGAGGGAACCCTTCGCAGACAGGCGCTGGCCTATAATTCCCAGATCGCCACTAATGATATCGTAAAATATGCCTGGAGTTACTTTAATCAAAATGTCGTTAGTACGCCTGCAGAAATTTCTCAGCACTTAAAAGAACACCTGACCAGTATCTATGAAGATTTAAAAAAAGGCAGATACCCGTTAATGTTAGTTCGTTATCACGTCACACTTGTGACAGGAATCACCATTGAACGCGATGATGACGGCAATCCTACCACGATTACACTGACTCACTATGATCCAAACGATCTCATGAGTAGCGAAGAAGATTTTCGTTCGCGCAGTTTTTCCATTGATAGCGATGGTCAGATCAGCGGCCAGCTCATCTGGAACATCACCTCACGCCCTTCAATTTTGACTATGTGTTTTTTAATCTAACCAATCTTGCTAACTTTTTAGACGGCCATGGTTTTAGTGAACAGCTCTATCTGACAATCTTGGCCAACACCTTGAAAATACAGGCCTCAGTTCGGTTTTAGATTTGCATATCGTTAAGCCTAAAGGGGTCTTATGATGACAAAAATTGCAATTTTATTTGTAACGCTTTTATTACTCAGTCAGATGAGTTTTGCCCAAACAATAAAGCGGGCCTCAAGCCTATCCATACAAAATCTTAGACCAATAGATATTCAGTTTCCTCCCTTGCAATTAAGTTCCTGGTGTCAGCTTGGAAATGGAAAAACTTGCAATTGGGGAGAAGTGAACCTCAATATTGCCGTTTTGCCAGCAGGATATAGCGTTGATGATTATCAACTTTTTGTCGCCGATTATAAGCGTCTTGTTTCTCTCCTTTCTAGTATAGACGCCCCAGTCTTCACCAGTCAGTACAAGCAACGTATCGCTTACCATGGCCGTTGGATTCCTGGCGGCGAAGTTGGCTCAACCTCTGCCAATTTTCGCGCAGAAATTACTTCCGTTGAAAATCTTGGAAAATTTTTAACTCTTAATCAGAGCATGCTCAGCAAAAAAATCGGAGAATTTAGTTTTTACAATCTACGCAATCCTTACAACCTCGATGCCGTTGTTGTTATTTATAAAACTGCAGTTGAGGACGTCAGGCCACTTTCAACTCCTGCCCAATTCACAAAAAGAAATTATGGAATCATGCGAATTTCATCTCAACAGTTATCTAACGGCTATATTGTAAGTCACGAAATTGGTCATGCGGCCCTGAATTTTCTTGATGAGTATTCGGAAACAGGACTGGGCACTGATAACATTACAGACCTTGTGATTGATCCTGGGCTTACACGCTATGATTCCATCATTAGTCTATTAATAGGCAAATATCCTAAATTTTATGAAATGTATCCGCTAAATTTTGCAGAAATTTTGGCAGACAATGGGACAAGAAATACTCAAACCCAAATTCTTCCGCTTGATGTGCCATTTTCTGCTGAGGGTGCAGCACTTTTTGAGCAAGGAGTATATCATTCTCCTGACCCCAGTATCATGGGCCGCGATGAGTCCTTTTCTCTCGAGCACAACCAAGCACAAACGGATGTAATAGAACAAACCTTTGGCTTTTCATCAAAGAAATCCAATAATCGAGTTAAAGCAATCGGTCCAATCGATATTTGGTCAAAAACGTCTGATGGTAAAATTATTCCCTTCATGTTCTATGATGCAAACAAAAACGCCCATCTAAACCCCACGACGGCTTATGAAATTCAATTCATCCACGAAGTAAGGATTTGGGAGACGTGCTGGGCAAGTGAAATTTTTCCATATCCTTGCTACCGAACTGAATGGCAATCGTATATTAAACAATTCTACAAGGAGAATAATTGGCTTGAACTTGATGGTTCAACTCTTGCTAGCATGAACCTAGATAACCGTCTTTGTCTCATAGGAGCTCCAGACACCTACGGCAATGATGTGTGCAAAGATTTAGGAAATACCCCTAACAACCTAAATGGTTTTGCCTTTGATTATCGCGTCCGACTCCAACTTCCTTACCAGACCGTTAATATCTCTAGTCTTAAGGTTGCACAATATTACTGGCATATAAGAACTATCAGCGCGGGCGGATTCTCAACTTGGAGTAAATACACTCCGATTCAAATTAAGCTTTGAATCTGATGGTTCAATTGCCAATTTTTTTCAACAATGCGGTAATCTCTGTACTGAAGCTTTGAGCGAATGGCGTTTCTAATTCCTTGTGGATACGAAAACCGTCGCAGGAATAGTAGTCCGTCTTATCATTTGTATGTTGTTTTGCTTTGAGTGTCTGCTTTATATCCTCATGATGTTTTACCGCTCTTTTTTGAGTTTGCCCAATTTCCTCTTTGAATTTTTGGTCAACTAGTCCGTAGCCCACCATGGCGGTCATTAAATCAAGTGCGAGCAACTTGGAGAGGTAGAATTTAGGATCAGCCAGCCTTTCAACGTAGGCGAGTACTTTTTGTTTCGCCTTTTGCTTAGTTGCCTCCGTCCAGTTGTTATTTTTCTGGGCATAAATAAGCGCCTTCATATATTTCCATTCTTCGAAAAGATAATTACAGCTTTTTCTTTTCTTCTCTAATTTTTTAAAGGTAATTAAATGTTCCTTTGAGCACTGATCACTAATAAGATCATAAAAACGCTGCTCATCTATGTCGGTGAGTTTTGCGAGATCAAAGGCCTCAAGATTTTGCAGTGCCTTTTTTTCATTCTTGATGAATTCAACGTATTCTTCGGCACGAATTGGTTTTTTTGATTCCGTATAGGCCTTTTTAATGACGTTGTCGTATTGCTGACGGCAACGTTTAATTTTGCCATCTAATTCTTGTTCGATTTGCTGATACGATTTGGCAAATTCACTTTGTTTTGCGTTAACGTTGGCTCCGGCAATCAGAAGAAAAAAGAGTATGACGTAATGAACATTCATGAGATACCTTCCCTCGGAGTAGGACAAATTGAGCACACATTCTTTACACTCGAAATACAATTATAGGGTAGAATCTTTATAAAAATCAAACGTTCTGAATATTAAAGTTTTTGGCCAGTCGAAGGCGCGGATCACTTGCAAATTTATCAGCACAATCCTGAATAAAAAAAGAAGTTAGTCGACTTCATCGAAAAACTTTAGAAAGTGAGTCCCAGGGCAATTTGATTTTGAAAATAGTTTGGACGAGTGTTTTGAATGCGTTGAAATCGCTGACATAATAAGCGAAGATCCAAATCTCGCGACAAATAATATGAAAACTCTACCTGCGACCAAAGACTCCAAGACATTTTGTCAGCTCCAATGAGATCACTCATCAAAGTTATTTCCAAGTGAAGCTTGGCCTTATAATTTAAATTGCTCACACTTCCAATAGCGGCCCATGGCCCTGTTCGAAAATTATTTTTAGCAAAAGTAGCGTGTTCAAAATTCCACTCCAACAACGTATAAAGCATGGATGTGTCGTCAAAAAAAGAAAACGCATAACCGGCAGAGGGGAGGAACTGTAATGTTGTCCGGTCAATCATATCCACAGGTCGCTGGAAGGCCATGCGAATTCCCCAAGACAACGGTTTTTCATAGGGGGTAACAGGGACCAATGACAAGGAATCAAAAAAGGTCAATTCGCGAATTTTATATTCGTAAGTTGATTTTTGTTTTTCATAACGATGTGCCTGAATCTGTAAAACGTTGAAACGAGAAAAAGACGAAAAACCTGCATCTTTGTTTAAAAGATCATGAAGCGCCGGACGAAAACTCAAAATTTCTAGTTCCCTATTATCAATGACACCGGCACTTAGCATGATTTTAGAAGTTCCATGACCGAGATCAGGGCTCTCATGAATTGGGATTCGGATCTTTTTTGATTCTGGACTCTTTCCAAGCTTGGCACGCGCAATCAAGGCCCGACGATAAAGCTCTTCATGGCCTTGCTTAAATTTCATTTTATTGCCAATTTTTTGATACAAAATATATTGTGTTACTGCTTCTAAAAAAAGTGGGTTATTGGCAAATTTCTCTAATGGAACATTTCCTGAGATTACCGAAGAAAAAGCCACTTGTTCAGACTGATCTAACTGCGAGATGAGAAACCGTAAGCGCTTTGGCAGTGCCGCACGATATTTCTTTTCGATTACCGCCCCTGGAATTTCGCTAACAACTTTTATTGTTTCAAAAGGTACCGTATACAAGAGAAAATTATGGGTTAAATTCCATTCTGGTTTTGCCACGTCAAGAAGTGTTAAAAGGTGAAATGAACAATTTTCATCAATAAAAAAATAATAGAAATACGTATTTTTTATTATTTCCCAAAAATGCGACATCATACGCCGAGCGGAAGCTTCATCGATATTGAGTTCATACTCCCACAAATCTCGCCCTTCACCTTCATTATATTCACGCACTTTCATGTAATAAGGTTGCATGGTAAATTCACCGATAAAACCACCCAACAGACCTTTTAAAGCAAATTTAATTCCGCCATCGACATCGGTTACTGCCGCATAGGAAATGGAATAATCCAGCAAGTCCATATGTTGCATCTCCTCACTTCCACGCTGACCGCGAGCAGTTTTTCGGGAAATAACTCGCATGAAAGTATGTCCCATAGCAGAGGCAGGATTGTTGGGGAAATTTGCAGCGAAAACTATGGCAACGCCAATAGGATCTAAGTCATGTATCCATTCTTGAAAGTCAGGACAAGGCTGATCTGCCACCTCAAGTTTCAGCTTCTCTTTTACATATCTGTAACGTTCAGGAAAACGACATTGCGGGTGCAAATTAGGATCTTTAGTAGGCCCACTTAAGAAGGCTTCAGTAGAGGCCTGTGCTTCGGCTGCTAAATTCCACTTCCCATCTTTCGAAAAATAAAATTCCGGACCATCTGCTTGGCCTTTCAATTTTTGACCAACAAAAAAACCTAAGATGGATGGCTCATAGTGCATTAATTTCTGAAAGTAAGCGTCTTCTTTGAACTGAGTGAAATCAATTTTGGTGGTATCAAAACAATGGGCCCGGCGCGAGGCCAGGCCCAAAGCTATAAATACTAAAAAAAGTCTAAGTCCTAAGAACGGAGAACGCATTGTCCAACGAGTTTTGGATTACTACCAATAACTCCTTTCATGGCATTCAAAGAATCCGAATACGTTTTTCCAGGGCTGAATACTGTCTCAAAATTCTTTTGTGCTTCCGATTTAAAATCAGACTGTGCACGGTCAGAGCAGCCAATCGCGCGTGCCCAACCATTCAGATATTCACCTTGTCCAACAGCTGCTTCAGCAACAAGGAATTCGAAATTGGCTTGGGTATAATGAATATCCATGCTTTCATTCTTCACTAGATCGTGTTTAGCACATCCACTGGTACCAGAAGTCATGGCAAATTCAGAACTCGAAGTCGAGTTAGTCATAGAACGAGTTGATGATCCAGATGTGGTCATCGACTGAGTCACTTGCCATCCTAATCCGCACCCTGAAGAGCTGTCTGCCGCTGCGGCATTCAATTGAACAAGAGCATTAAAACCTACGAGTAAAAAAAGAAACAAAAAGGTCGTCTTAATCTTTCGCATACTGTCCTCCATGATAATTTTAAGCAGTTTTGGTATGTTACTATAATTCCCATAAAAGAGAAGCACATAATCTTGGACCATATTTTTCAATATTAAGAACGTTTGATTTTGATGGAAACATTGCGCGTTTTCCGCCAGTTGCCCCTATTGCAAAAACGAACGGTCGTGCTATAATTGGGGGCATGAGTAAGGCAACAGATACCAAAGTTCAAATTCTCGATAGTGCCTTGGGGCTAGCAAGGTCAATTGGCTATGAAGCGCTTTCGATTGGCGAATTGGCCAAAAAAGTTGGAATGAGCAAGTCTGGGCTATTCGCCCACTTCAAGTCGAAAGAAGCTTTGCAATTAATGATCCTCGATCATGCGGCCTTCACTTTTACTCAGAAGGTAATAAGACCGGCATTAAAGAAAAAAAGAGGCATCATCCGTCTCAAGGCGATCATCGACCATTGGGTAGATTGGTCCGTTAAAGAAAATCGTGGTTCTTGTCCTTTGGTGACCGCGGCGATTGAGTTTGATGACCGGCCAGGTGAGGTTCAAGAAAAAATCAAAACTCATCTCAGTTCTCTTCATCACACTATTGCCCGGGCCTGTGAAATTGCCGTAGAGGAAAAAGAATTGGCAGAAGACACAGATCCCGACCTCATGGCGCAAGAAATTTTTTCTTATATTCTTTCCTATCACCTATATGTGAAAACCATGTGTGATGCCAAGGCAGGAAAAAGATTTAGAACCTCTCTAGAACAATTAATAGAACGAAATTTGGCCTAACAAAGGAGTCAGATATGACAGAAACAGATTTAGGCTACGCTGATTATAGCACGACCGTTCGTATCTCTGATTTGAAAAAACATCTTGCTGATCTTCGAATTTCTACCATTGGCCTTGGAATTAACCTGGTGTCGCTTATTGGGCCTCGATTTGCTGCTAGAATTGCCATGGCACTTTGGGGGAAAAATCGTATGAAGCGGTTCATTCCCAGGGGCATTTTTGCTCAATCCTCGCCAACGCTTTTAAATTTGGGCGAGAAAATGATTGCTGTTTATTCCTTTCACCCGCCATCGGGCGTAAGTAGCAAGGGCAAAATATTATTGGTTCATGGCTGGGAAGGTCAGGCATCGGATTTTTATAGAATCATTCCGTCCTTACTCGAGTCTGGTTTTGAGGTTGTGGCCTTTGATGGGCCGGCGCACGGCCAATCTGAAGGTGCTTATAGTAATATTTTTGAGTTCTCAACCACGATTGAAAAAATACAAAACAATTGGGGCCCTTTTTACTGTGTGATCGGCCACTCGATGGGCGGGGCCTCCGCCGTTATTACGAACTATTTATCGACAAAGTTCAAACCAGAAAAAATTGTTACGATCAGCTCTCCTAATAAATTACTAACAATGGCAGAGGTCTTCGCCAATTATTTTGGATTACAATCGCATGTGACAAACACAATGGTGCAAGAAATGGAAAAACTTACTAATCTTAAAATTTCTGAGGTTAGCATGGAGAATTATCTCAAAAATAGCACTGCTAAAATCATGATCGTGCACGATGAGCACGACGATGTTGTGCCTATCGCTCGCGCGGAAGAAATAATAAGTAAAATTGAAGTAAATAAATTTGTGGTCACCAAAAACTTAGGGCATGTGAAAGTTCTTCGAAATCCAGGCGTTGCCCAGGAGATTGTTGATTTTTTGGAGAAGTAATATTAAGAGAGTGTGATAAAATTTTTTAAAATTTCCGAGAGTTAAAGTCAGGGCATGACGATCACAATCTTGCCGCGTGTTTTGCTCTAGGGCGAGAACATCATTCGCCCCGAAGCGGTGAAAGACAAGCGCTTTCATTCTGAGCTACTGAATGTGCGCTCTTCTTGCAGTGGCAATCAAGTGGTATGACTCATCATTTTTATCGGTGTGGAACTGGGCCTTGGTAGTTCTGTTTGTTCCTTCGTATTTTCCCCATGAGCGTGTCATGGTAAAACCGGCGGTTAAATTGATGGAGAGAATCGTGCTTGCCGGTAAGCTAAAATGGGATTGAAGAACTTGCTTCAAAACGCCTTCGTTTAGAGTAACGTCGTAAGCTTTTTTGCTATAAAGTTTGCCCACGCAATCATAAATTTTGCCGTCGATTTTGAGCTGACAAAAAGAACCGGGGTTGTAGTCATGGGAATCATCCGACATGACCACTTCGATTCTCTTGCTTACCAACGTTTGGGTTTTTTGGAAGGCACTGGAATGAGTCAGTTTGACGGCAATGCTGGCCTTATAAAAGTTTTTGGCCAGAGCATTTTGAGATAGCAAACCAGAAGCAAGTAATAAAAGCGCCAAACAAATAGTTCTCAACATAAGTTTCTCCGTAGGGAAGGTGATTTTTCTTGCTTGGACATAGCATATCTGCTGTTTAAATTGCTTGATTTGGTGAATTAGTGAATTTTTTACTTATCTGCTTAGAAATGTCCTAGGAACCATTTTTCGCTGATATAGAGCTAGAAAATAGAGGAAGTATTATGAAAAAATCTATTACATCTACAATAGTCGTCGCCGCTTTGCTCTTGAGTTCAATTTCTTTTGCCAGTGAAACGGTTCATGACGTTCGAGAACAAGTTAAGGCAGGGGCCATCGATCCCGATACAAGCTGCCTCGATGAATATATCCATGATGCCAATAAGCAAATTCTCGCCACAACCCTGACTCCGCCCGTTGGGGTGGTGGGGGATGCGGCCGGCACTATGGGAGCAATGCTGACCGGGGTTTACATCACCTCTTTGATTGCGCGTGATCAACTGGCCGGTGCTGTTTTAGGTGGTTTTTTTGGTATAGTGATCGGGACGGCAACTGTTGTGGCCCTGGAAACTGTCGCCATCACAAAACTTGTGAAAGTGAATTTTTTGATCAAGGTCATCGCAGAGGCGCGAAATGAAAGTGATCCTCTTTCGGGAAAAAGTT
>JAHFAA010000103.1 GCA_023250775.1 Bdellovibrionales bacterium | reverse complement strand
CTTTACGGCAAAAAGAATGAAACGATCATAACGACCGGCCTCTTTGGCGGGGAAAACATTGTCGCTGATAGAAAAATTTTTAACCTCGCCGGCGATTTTGCAAGGAAGTGCTTCAGTGTTGAAATGTTCAATTTTAGAAACGCCAGATTTTCCCTGAATGAGATTTTGCCAAACGGTGGGAAGATCAGCACCGAGTCCACACAAGGCGCCCATTCCAGTAACGGCCACGCGATTTTTTGTCACGAGTGCACTCCTTGATATAGATACTGTACATCCTGTACATAAAAAAAAAGGCCCGAAGGCCTTTTGGTAAACAAGGCTTGGGCCTTGTTTATTGCTTTTTTTCTAGGTAGGAGACTACGTCCTTCACGGTTTTCAAACCTTCGGCGTCTTCTTCAGGGATTTCAATGCCGAAATCGTCTTCCATCTTCATCATCAGTTCAACGATGTCGAGAGAATCAAGATTAAGATCGTCGACAAAACTGGTGTCCAACGTGATCTTTCCAGCATCAATCTTGGTTGCATCGCTGATTAACTTAATTACTTTTTCTTGCATCATGGGTCGTACTCCTTGCTTTTAAACCTAAAAAATATAAAAAACCAATGCCAGACTAAATGTAAAGGCCACCATCAACTTTGATAACTTCACCAGTGATATATGACGAAGACATACTTAGCAAAAAGCACGTCAAATTGGCCACATCTTGTGTCTTACCAAATTTCCCCAAAGGAATTCCGGTAAGATAGCTTAGCTTTACTTTTTCATCAAGGGCCCCAGTCATATCAGTTTCAATAAATCCTGGGCATATTGCATTGCATCGCACTTGGCGGCTCGATAACTCTTTTGCGAGCGATTTAGTCAAACCAAGCAGTCCCGCCTTTGAGGCCGCATACACCGACTGTGCCCCATTGCCCATGAGTCCTACTACCGAGCTGATATTGACGATGGAAACATCTTTCGCCCTAAGAAAATTTCGCGAAAGGAGAGCACACATCATGATCGCCGATTTCAAGTTGACGTTTAAAATTTGATCCACGTCTTCGCTTTTGACCCGCATGATCAGTTGGTCGCGAGCAATGCCGGCATTATTAACAAGGCCAGAGATAGGCCCGACTTCCTTCGTAAATCTGTCCAATTCTTCCTGGGCCTTTTTAGAATCTGTAACATCAAAGGAGAGTCCAAAAGATTTGCCACCGAAGGTTTCAAAGTGACGGCGTAGTTCTTCTTTTTGCTCTGGATTTCCTCGCGTGGTGAAAACGACAGTGGCACCTTGAGCGGCCAAGGATTCACAAATAGTTTTACCAATGCCGCGAGTGCCGCCAGTGACAAGAATAATTTTTTCTTTCAAGTCTGGAAAAATGGCGTTGCTGCTCATAACAAGGCCTCTCTTAATTGTTGAAAAGCACCCTCTTGGTCGAGGGAAATAACTTTTATATCACTGCGAGTTTTCTTTACCAAACCCGCCAAGACACGACCTGGTCCAACTTCGACACAAATTGTATTTTCCGGCAGTGACTTAATACTTTGCAACCAAAGCACGCTTCCTTCGATCTGACGATAGAGGTTGCTTTTGATATCTTCAGCCTTTGTCCCCGGCGCATATTCGTTGGCATCAATATTTGCGACATAGGCAATTTGATTTGGTTCGAGAGTCACATTAAAAAGAACCTCTTTCATCTTCATGGCCGCTGGACGCATTAAGCGAGAATGGAAAGGAGCGGAGACAGGAAGTTCCATGGCGCGATGAGGTTGAGGATAGTTATTTTTTATCCAGGCGATGGCCTTTTCTGTCGCATCTTTGTGGCCGGAAATTACGATTTGATTAGGTTCATTAAAATTGGCGGGCATGACTTCGTTGCCATCACACGAACATTCTCGACAGGCCTTGATGACGATCTCTTCGGGAACTTTAAGCAGAGCATACATGGCCCCCACACCATACGGAACAGCTTGCTGCATGAACTGGCCGCGGGCACGCACGAGCTTGAGGGCATTTTCAAAAGTGAGAGATTGAATAGCAATGAGTGCCGCATATTCACCCACAGAGTGGCCGAGGCATCGATTGATCGTGACGTTTATTTTTTTTAATTCTTGAGTCAGTTGAGTCAGGAGTACCATCGAATGTGTGATGATGGCAGGTTGAGTATTTTCGGTAAGTTTTAACTGATCTTCCGGCCCTTCAAACATCAATTTGGTAAGAGGAAAATCCAAGGCGCGATCGGCGCGCTCAAAAATTTCTTTTGACTGAGCATACTGTGGCATTCCCATTCCGACATATTGGGAACCTTGACCGGGAAAAAGGAGAGTGACTTGTTTGCTCATAACATCTCCAAAAAGATTGGGTTAGTAGCGTAGTAAGGTCGAGCCAAAGGTAAGCCCTGCCCCAAAAGCATCTAGCAGGACAATATCGCCACGTTTTATTTTGCCTTCCGTGATGGCCTCGTGAAAGGCAATGGGAACAGTCGCAGCGGAAGTGTTTCCATATTTTTGAATATTAATGATAACTTTTTCTTCAGGGATACCTAAAATTTTTCCGGTCGTCTCAATAATGCGAAGATTGGCTTGATGAGGAATCAGCCAATCGACTTGATCAAGAGTCATTTCGGCATCTTTTAAAACATTTTTCGCGCATTGGGCGAGCGTGCGTGTGGCAACCTTGAACATTTCTCCGCCCTTCATTTTCATGTAGTGAGATTGTTCTTCCAAATGTTTGGCCGTTATCGGAGTAACAGAACCTCCGATGGGGGCATCAAAAAAATCTTTTCCTGTTCCATCGGCGCCTAGAAAGGTGGATAAAATGGCAGACGAATCACCTTCGGGCGCGCGTCCCACAAGAGCGACACCACAACCGTCACCAAACAGAATGCAGATGGATCGATCCTTCCAGTTGACTTCACGACTGAGCATTTCAGATCCGATGACCAAGGCATTTTTGATCATCCCGGTTTGAATCATGGCATGGGCCATGTTGAGACCGTAGACGAAACCAGAACAGGCGGCTGCAATATCAAGACAAGCACACTTGTTGGTAATTCCCAGCTTGGTTTGAAGGATGGAAGCGCTGTTGGGCAGCTTCATATCGGGAGTCACAGAACCAAAGAAAATAATATCAATATCATTGGGAGTTAGATTGGCGGCTTTGAGCGCTTGAAGGGTTGCGTGATAGGCCATATCCGTTGGAAACTCACCGCCCTCAGTTGAGCAAATGCGGCGTTCTTTGATGCCTGTTCGTTCAACAATCCATGCATCGTTGGTTTCAACCATTTTTTCCAAATCAAAATTACTCAAAACTCTCTTAGGTAAATAAATTCCAGTTCCTAAAATTTTGCTTTGATAATGGCCCATACCTACCTTTGAAAAAAAAGGGCCCAGTTATAGGGCCCGTCTTTAATCTGGATAATCAACTGCTACAAATTACTCTTCTGTAGTTTCAGTTTTTTGTGCCAATTTTTCTGCACGAGAGGTAAAGATTTTGATTCCTTTATAGGTACCGGTCGCAGGATCAACACGATGAGGAAGAACAAGGTCTCCGGTAGTAGCATCACGTACGACAGTCTTGGCGTAAAGTTTATGATGCTGTCCGGCATGTCGCATGCCTTTTCTCGAAACACTGGTTTTTTTCTTAGGTACTGCCATGGTCAACTCCAACAGATTGAAAACAAGATATAATGGTAATTATACGGCGTTCATCTGTACGATAATTGATTCGATAACGCAAGAACTTCCCATGGTGGCGCATTGCGCCAGGATGTTTATGAAAATCTTTCTATGTGGATTTATGGGGGCCGGAAAAACCCATCTCATGAAAAAACTCCAAACAGAGTGTGGTCAAAAGTGGGACTTTATTGATTTAGACGACTGGTTGTTTGAACGCTTGAAGACCCCGCAAGATGGCCATTTAGGCGACTGTATCCAGCATCTTGGCTGGAATAAATTTCGCGCAATGGAGAAATCTTCGATTCTGGAAATTTTGACCTGGAAGAAGAATGTCTGTGTAAGCTTGGGAGGGGGGGCCCTCAATCAAGATACTTTGAGTGCCATTAAGCAGAATGTGGGGACATTGTTGATATGGGTGAATACACCTATTGAAATTTGTCTGAAAAGAATTCGAGGTGACCTAGTGCGGCCCTTGGCGAAAAAGAGTGATCAAGAATTAAATGCCTTGTACTTGGAACGGCTACCGTTCTATCAGCAGTCACATATTCAGGCCGATGATATCGATCAATCTATGAATGATTTAGAGGCCTTTGTAAGAAAGCATGTAGGCAGTGCGTGATTGACCCTGTATCATTATTCTCAGGGTGAGAATTATGAGTGAAACAAAAAAATATTTTGATGTTGTGATGCTGATGTCCGATATGCGTGAGGCAAAGGAATTGTCCACAGTTCTGAAAAAGGCCGGCATCAATCCAATCCTCTATACAGAGTATGGCCCATTTTGGCATGGCATCTTGAACCGTCCACCATCTTTGGCCTTGATCGATATTTCACTCATGGGGCAAGGACATTTGCCACTCAAAGAACATCCGCTCATTAAGGGCGGGCAACTTCCGATTGCATTTTTTTATAAGGAAGAGCACCGGCCGCTCTTATCTTCCACGCTTGATTATGCTCATTACGGTTTGATTAAGAGACAAGCCGATTACGAGGCCCCCATCAAATCGTTGTTGTTAAGGGTGAATCAGCATCTGGCGCTCGAAGGACATCTGAAAGAAAAAGAACTGGAACTTGGAAAACGAGATGCCCAGTTGGGGCGCGTGTTGAAAGAAAACGAAGAACTACGATTGCAACTTGAGGCCTTTACGGAACTCAAAAATTTTCAATTTAATGCGGAGGCCTTGCGTGATGCCGCTGATTTTTCCACCTGGCTCGTGGCCCAGTTTGAAAAATGGCACTGGATTAAGCGTTTTGCGCTGTATGAATATTCTTTGTCTGAGAAAAAATTGATTACTCCTCCAGTTGTGAGTCCTAAATATGTTCCGCTTCCACATTTAGCTGTTACCGAGGGGCCGAGTCCTGTGATGCAGAACATGGCCGCTCAAATGGCCTTGGAAACGTTAGGTCCAAAATTAATTTCACTCAATTTAAACGGCCCGTTTGAAAATCCATCCATCATGGCTTTCCTCGAGATCAAAGAAAATCTGGAAACAGGTAAAGACACCTTCCAAGAAGATCGTTTCCAACCACCATGGACCTTAGTTGAGAATTTTTTGAGTGGGGCCTATGCTATCTGGGAGTTACAACATTTTTCAGCACCCAAAAATGTCACAATTGAACGGTCCTTATTTGATGTTCTTGCTCTTGCTGATCGAGAATTTTTTGGCGATATGAGCACAGTCAAAATGCCTCAAAGTGGTATTGAATTCGTTTTTATCGGTCTTGATCTTAGCTTTCTGGATCACATCCTTAAAAAACATCCTGACAATCGCTTCTTTTGGCAGAAATTTGGACAAGATTTCAAGTCTCGATTGCAAAATATTTTGAGAAATGGGGAAAATGCCTGCTTCTCATTAGCGGGGCCTCATACCTATTTGATGGCGGTGCCCAAACTTACTTATGAAAAAAATTGGGATCATATTCGCGATTTGGCCCAGCGCTTTTCCTATTGGAGATATTTCGAAAATCCTGAGAAAATTTTTGTTGAGAGTGTTCGTCCGCACGTGCGGCAATTGCCTGCATCGTCAGACGCTCTGTTGAATTTCGTTGATAATCCATCAACTCAATTTACTTCTGTTACACAGAGAAAAACTGAGGCCCCGAAAACGACAACTGTGTTAGAAGCGAGGCCATAGTTAGTGAGACTCGGCGCCCATCTAGATATAGATTTAAAAATTCTCAAGGCCAATATTCAGGGTCTGAAAAGACTTGCTCCCAAAGCAGAGATTCTTTTCATGGTGAAGGCCAATGGTTATGGGCACGGCATGGTTCCCGTCACTCGTTTCACTGTCGAAGAATGTGGTCTCACCAACTTTGGAGTGGCCACTCTTTCCGAGGGACTCCATCTTAGAAAGAGCATTCCAGAGCGCCCTTTTGATATTTATGTTTTTTCTGAGAATCATCTTTCGCCTGAGTATGCTGAAGAATATTCCCATAATGCACTCATTCCTGTGATTTCCTCCTCCGCCGAGTTAGACGCATTTTTAAGCGAGAAAGCATTTTCCCGAGTCCCACTCACGCTAAAATTCAACACAGGTATGAATCGATTAGGCCTAGTCATACAAGAGCTTGAGCAGATTATGGCCAAGCTAAAAAGTAAAGGCCGCCGCGAGATTTTTCATTTGATGACTCATTTTGGCAGGTCTTTTGAGTTACTTGATCAGGCCAAGATTACACTGGAACAAGTTAAACTTTTTGCCGATCTAAAAAAATGTTTTATTGATGCAGGCTTTTCTATCTGTCACACCTCTTCATCCAATTCTGGTGCCATTGAACAGGGGATTGGGATAAATGAAACACACATTCGGCCAGGCTTGATGTTGTATGGGCCATCTGCACTTTCGGCAAACGCTCGTGCCACTACGCCTTGGACAGGCCAGTCGATTTCTTCCTTGAAAGTCAATGTCCTGCGACGCATGAGCATTAAAAAAAATTCGCCTGTTGGATATGGCGGTGCGACTGTTCCGCAGGATGGAACGATTTGCATTCTGGCCATCGGTTATGGTGACGGATTTTCGACAAAATTACAGAACACGACACTTTATCATTTGCCCGGGCATCCAACTCTCTTTGGACGCATTAATATGGACATGGCGCAACTTTTTTACCTCGGGTCAGGCAGTGAAATTCCAAAAGAAGGTGACTTATTAGAAATGTGGGGACACGATTCTTCTCACATCTTGAGTTTGTCGGACCAGTCGGGAATTATTCCCTATGAACTCTATTGTTCGTTAGGTGATAGAATTCCCCGGATTTATAGTTTATGAGTATGAGCAAGTCACATTCGCAACACCCATGGATCTATCGGGCCATCTTCGATATGGGGAGTTCCATACTGCATATATTGCGTGGGCTTGGAAAAATTTATTTATTTGCTTCTCATTTTTTTTATTGGGTCTGGCGACCGCCTTATCGCTTGCGCCTAGTTTTTGAACAGCTTTTTTTCATTGGTAATAAGAGTGTTTTTATCATCGTGCTCTCTGGAGCTTTCACAGGCATGGTCATGGCCTACCAAACCTATTTTGGTTTTAAGCTGATTAATGTTGATACTTTGGTTGGGCCGGTTGTGGCCATTAGCTTGGCCAAGGAATTGGCGCCGGTTCTTTCAGGACTGATTGTCGCAGGTCGCGCTGGCGCAGCAATGGCGGCACAGATTGGAACGATGAAAGTCACTGAGCAAATAGATGCTTTGGAAGTCATGGGCATCAATTCGTTTCAATACTTGGCCGCTCCAAGAATTATTGCGGGAACATTGGCGCTCCCGATGTTGTCCATCATTTTTTTGTTCGTGGGATGTACCGGAGCCTATATTGTAGGTACTAAGGCCTTGTTGATTGATGAGGCAATTTTTTATTCGAAGCTGGGTGAGTTCATGTATTTGGAAGACCTACTTCAAGGGACTATCAAGGCCTTCTTTTTTGGTTTTCTGATTTCGCTTATCGGAACATATTTTGGTTTTGAGGTTACTGAAGGAGCTGAGGGAGTCGGCCGAGGGACCAATCAAGCGGTGGTTTGGGGAATGATCTGTGTGCTTGTGCTTGATTATTTTTTAACCAGTTTTTTGATCAGGATTTTGTGATGTCAGATGGTGAAGTGGTGATCCAATTTGAAGGAGTGACAAAAAAATTTGGCGAGCACGTCATTCTGTCCAATTTAAATTTCGAAATCTATAAAAACAAAATTACCACAATCTTGGGTTTTTCTGGCGCAGGCAAATCGACGCTTCTCAAATTGATTTTAGGCCTGTCTTTGCCGAGTGAGGGAACGATAAAAGTCCTGGGACAGGATTTAGCACACTTAGAGAATCTTGCGTTAAGAGAATTTAGACGAAATTTTGGGATGGTTTTTCAATATGCCGCCCTTTTTGATGCCATGACGGCCTATAAGAATGTGGAATTTCCACTCAAAGAGTTTACAGAATTAAGACCTTCTGAACGTGACCATAAAGTTCGCCACCTTTTGACCTCAGTTGGAATTGATGAATTTGGTATGAGGAAGCTGCCTTCTGAATTATCAGGCGGCATGAGAAAGAGAGTGGGATTGGCCAGAGCGCTGGCACTTTCACCGGCCATCATGCTTTATGATGAGCCAACGACAGGGTTGGATCCTATTACAAGCAAAATGGTCAATGATTTAATTGTCGATACCGCTGAGGCCCACAAAGACAGAGGCCTGACCTCGGTTATCATTTCTCATGATATTAAGGCCACGCTAAAGATTTCCGACTTCATTGCCTTTTTAGACCGTGGTAGAATTGTTGAGTATTTACCGGCCAAGGATTTTGTGAATTCCGACCATCCGTTGGTTCAGGAGTTCGTGCATTTATAAAACGAGTTGTACCATATGAATGAATTCAAAGTTGGTATTCTGGCCCTTCTCTCCATGGCCGCAGTGGTTTATATGTCCTTGAGAGTCACTTCAAACCAATCGGGGTTTGGAAGTTACAAACCTTACAAAACCATTATCAAAGATGCGTCAGGCATTTTTCCTAAAACACCGATCAAAGTGGCGGGCATAAATGCCGGTCGAATTGAGAACATCGAGCTGGAAAACAATGCGGCCCTAATTACTTTTGAGATCTTGAGTAAGGTTGTGATCACCAAAGGATCTAAACTTAGAATCAAAACCATTGGTTTCTTAGGCGATAAATACCTGGAAATTGTTATCGTTGATAATGCTGAACCCCTCGCTGAAAATGCTTTCATTGAGGCCGAAGAAGGTGCCGGCATTGAAAAGCTCATGAAAGATTCTTCCGAAGTCGTCGCCGATGTTAAGAAAATCACGACTAGTTTGAAGGAGAGTTTGGCGCCTGAAGGGCAAGAACCGCCTATGACAAAAATTCTCAATGACGTCAAAGAGCTTGCAGGCAATGCCAAAGAGGTCACCGCAAGTTTGAAGCGCATTGTTTCCGGCAATGAAGAGCAGTTGAAGAACCTCATTACCAATTTAGAACAGTTTTCAGAGCACCTCCGCAATGAATCAGACAAGACCAAAGACAAGAGTCTTGCCTCAGATTTAAAAGGTATTTTGGAAAATACCAAAGAGGCCACAGGAGACTTAAAAACGCTCATGGCCGACATCCGAAGTGGTAAGGGAACAATGGGTAAGTTTTTAGTTGAGGATGAAATTGCAGATAAAGTGAGCCAGACGCTCTCAAGCGTGAACAAGCTCGTGACTAATTTCAACTCGATTAGAACTGAAATTAATGCATTTACCGGAGCCAATAGCGATTATGGCGCCGATACACGTGCACAGGTTCGTGTTTTTCCATCTCCAGAACGCTTTTATGTTTTTGGTGTATCGACCTCAGAATTTGGTCCCGAAAAGTCACGTTATTACACGATTACTCAAAACGGAGTTGCAACCGATAGAGTAGAAAATTATCGAGATAAAAACACCTTTCGCTTTGATATTCAAATGGGTCGTCGCATGCAAAATCTATCGGTTCGTGGTGGCCTGATCGAATCGACCGGTGGTCTTGGCGCCGATTATCTTGTGGCACAGTGGGGTACGACCTTTTCCGCAGAGATTTTTGATTACCGTGCAGATCATGGCCCTAATCTTCGCTTATCGACTGAAATTCGAACTTGGAATGTCTTTTACATCAAGGCCATGATGGAAGATCTTCTCATTAGCTCGAGCAGAAGTTTTACCGCCCTTGTTGGTATTAAGTTTAATGATGAAGATTTACGTAATTTAATTGGATTTTTTCTTTAGGGAACGCCGATGACAAAAAATTGGCTGATTCGAACTCGGCAAAAACAGATTTTGGGACCTATTGGTCGCGAAAAACTGCTCGAGTTGCTTTCTAAAAATTTGCTGGCAGAGGAAGATGAAATTTGTTCTGGTAATGGTCATTGGTTCTATGTCAAAGAAACAGCCCTCATGAATAAATTTGTCCATGATGGGATAAAACAATCGTTTAACCCCATCTCCGAAGCGAAGGATGTTTTGAATTTGGGGGATGGTTATACACCTCCAGATCATGAAACAGGAGACGAGAATTCTTCCTTGGATTCTACGGTTGTTTTGCAAATGCCGGTGCGAAAACAGGCGCATCCTGAGCGTCGGGCCAAGTCGGTTCCTGCAAAACATCCCGATGAAAGCGACGAGCATGACCATTTTCCCGAGAATACGGATTTAGAATATCCCGTAGTGAATGAAGCATCTCCTCACGCCGATCCCCCCATTTTGCAGGGAGAAAAACATCCTTCTGAAGTGGAAAACAAAGGATCTGCTACCGCAGGTGCAAAAAAAAAAATAAGAACAAATCCCGCC
>JAHFAA010000598.1 GCA_023250775.1 Bdellovibrionales bacterium | reverse complement strand
CCCCAATCTTTATGAATGGCAGTCTTTGGGTGCTGGCAGGACTCCTCACGGGAATTTGGGGCTTACTCGTATATTGGCTGATGCATCACTCGAGCCTGGGACGCTGATCATGCCACACTGATCACGCTTGCGCCTCCCGAGGTTTTATGATGTCATATCTCCCATGATTTTTTTGATCTTACTCTTACTGGTTGTCCTGGGGCTTTATGCCTCTTTTGTGCTGTGGCCCAACCGCAGTCTATGGTTCTTGCTTGAGCGCACTAATCGCCAACATTATCGCGTGCATTTGGATGATGTGACCCATCGCCTGGATAGTCCGCTCGCGATTTTGGTGGAAAAACCTAACCTCAAAATGCCTTCTCTCTTGAAACGCCTCTCGAATCTGCCAGTCTATTGGATTACGGATACTCGTATCAAATCCACCCTACAACGCAAATTGATGCAACGCGCCGGCATTTACGTTTTTGCAAACTTGGATCTGCTTCCCAAAGATCAACCAGGAATTGTGATTCTTTCAAGCAATGATGAGGTTTCGATCAAACAGCTTGCCCTCCCCATTTGGCTGGGATTTTTATGTGGTGAGGTGGCGGCCAGTCACACACGGATGCGTTGGATTCCGAGGGATTTGCAACTCACGCTGCATCGTTATCTGGATAAAGATGGTCCGCTGACCCTCGCCCTCCAGCGGGTTTTAGTTTACGCCTGGGACCGGTATGTTGATAAGCTTCCTTCGATTGTCGAGTCCTGGCTGGATCAGGCCAAAGCCTTAGGGAATCGCCTCGCTGTTGCGGATTCGACCGGCGTTAAACTCTCGCATCATCGCCTGATTACAGCCGTGATGACCATGCGATCCAAGTTCTTTAAGTTATTGGCAGAGGATCATCGGGTCGGCGTGTGTTTGCCAGCAAGCGTTGGAGCCACCACCACTTTGCTCACCCTGCTGTGCCTGGGAAAAACCCTTGTTAATCTGAATTATACAGCCTCAGAATCCTCCATCAAAGCAGCCATTAGTGAGGCCTCGATCAAACGGGTCATTACCTCCAAACGTTTCTTGGAGAACCTGGAAAAACGAGGCTTTCCCATCGCCGGAGTCTTTGAAGGTGTTGAAGTTATTTATCTTGAAGACATTAAAAAACGCATCTCCCAAAAAGAACTTCTCAAAAATTACCTGCTGGTCAAAACCCTCCCTGTTGCAATGTTAAAAGCCATTTTGGTCAATCCCATCGGTGGCAATCAAGTGGCGGCTATTTTGTTTAGCAGTGGCTCAGAAGGCAAACCCAAGGGCGTAGAACTCACCCATCGTAATATTGTCGGCAATGCTCGCCAATCGGCCGATGCCCTGGAAGCCCGCGCCGATGATGTCATTTTAGGCATTCTCCCCATTTTCCATGCCATGGGATTGACGGCCACAACCTTATTGCCCATGTTGGAAGGCATTACCGTCATTTGCCACCCTGACCCCACTGATACCGCCACCATCGGCGAACTCGCTCGGCAATACAAAGCCACCATTTTGGTCGGAACTTCTACCTTCTTTCGCCTTTATTCGCGCGCCCGCAATTTGGATCCTGCAATGTTTTCAAGCCTGCGTTTGGTGGTTGCAGGCGCAGAACGCTTGAGCCCCGAAGTACGCGTCCTCTTTGAAGAAAAATTCAAAACCCAAATTTATGAAGGTTATGGCACCACTGAATTAAGCCCGGTTGCTAATGTCAATCGACCCGATACCGAAGGCGAGATTCGCCACAAAATCGGGACAGTCGGCAAACCCATTTCAGGCTGCATGGTCCGGATTATGGATCCAGAAACAGGTGAAGATCTGCCCCTCGGTGAGGCGGGTATGATTGCCATTGGCGGGGTCAACGTCATGAAAGGTTATCTCAATGACCCTCATAAAACCAATGAAGTCTTAATTTATCAACATGGCATTCGTTGGTATAAAACAGGGGATAAAGGTCGCCTGGACGATCAAGGGTTTTTAACCATCCTCGATCGCTACTCTCGTTTCGCCAAATTGGGAGGCGAAATGGTGAGCTTAGGCGCGGTTGAAACCCAAATCAACCTCCTGCTCAGTCATGATGATGTAGAAATCCTCGCCGTTGCAGTCCCTGATCTTAAGAAAGGGGAGGTGGTCATCCTCCTCCACACTGGTCCCTTATCTTCTGATGCAGTCACTGAGATTGTCCAACCCTCAGACATGCACAACCTCATGAAACCTGCCAAATACTTCCATGTGGAAGCCATCCCCAAATTAGGAAGCGGTAAGACAGATTTTGCGAATGCTAAAGCCTTGGCGGTAAGCTTACTCTAAACCGCAAGAGTATGCAGAGAATCGCTCCTTTTTACTGGACTCGTATTCGCCGAAAGGAAGGGTCTCGCCCCATCTTCTCCTGGATCTACTAGCTCATCATAGCCCCCCTTCCCTTTACCACAACACATTGTTTTGAAGGCCTCGGGAACCTTCAGCGCCAGCCCCAGCAATTTATAAATAAGATCGAGCCCCCCATATGAGTTCACTCCCCCAGCATTCACTCCAGAAATGATCGAAATCGCCTCAGGATGCGTTGCAGTTGCCGCACTGAGCAGGTCCCCTAAAAAACCACTAAAAGTTTTAGTCCCGGCCTGAAAAGCAGCGGTTGCAGATGAGAAAGCACCCACTCCTAGCCCAAGCACCACGGTTAAAATATCTTTAATACTTTTAGTTTTATCCTCCTCCCAGCATCTTGCGGCCCTTACGGCACGATCTCCTGCTTCTTCAAAGGCTTTGTAGAAACAAATATTTGAAAAATAATAAACAGTTCCTGCCGCAACCGTTGCAAAAAAGGAATCACACTCTGCTCCCGCCATAATGAAAGGAATAATCGCAAGCG
>JAHFAA010000497.1 GCA_023250775.1 Bdellovibrionales bacterium | reverse complement strand
TGGCATGCAAGATATCAATCTGAAAATCATTGCGCTGAAAAATCATTACTTTTAGATAATACTCTTTCGTTTGGCTGGCATCTTTCTCGGTCAGATAATCCGTTTTGACCTTGGCCTTAACTGTGACCAATTTTTCTGTTACCGGTTTGTTATTGAGATTTTTAAACAATCCTTCCACTGAAGGTATGGCGGAGAAAACGCGCAAAGGAAGTAGGAAAAACAAAGGCAAAATAAATATAATATTGAACTTCATAATCACATTCCTTATGGTAATTCTTTCGACAATTTTTTAATAAGCTCAATTGAATATTCTCTCAGTCGGGCATCGTTGAGAGCGAAATTCATGGTCGCTTCTAGATAACCAAAAATGTTTCCCGTATCATAGCGCTTTCCAGAGAAAAAATGAGCAAAAACACTTCGATTTTTACACATGAGATTGATGGCATCGGTAAGTTGGTATTCCCCTCCAGCGCCTCGCTTAATTTGCTTTAAATAATCAAAAATATCACGGCTTAAAATATAACGGCCAGGTGTCGCCCATGTTGTTGGAGTCTTTGCGGGAGTTGGCTTTTCAATCATCTCCTTCATGAGAACTGTTTTATGGTCTGCATTGATAAAAGTTCCATCAATGATTCCATATTTCGAAACATCATTTTTTGGCACATCCATAATACCAATAACAGGATTGTCGCCATTTGCTGCTGATGTTTTTATTAACTGCTGAGTGCAAGGAGGCGTTCCCACGATCAGATCATCACCTAAAAGTACTGCGAAGTTGTCATGACCAATCAAAGCTTCCGTGACCAAAATGGCATGACCTAATCCAAGTTGTTCTTTTTGTCGTACTGAAACGATTTCGGCCATCGTGCCAATTTTTTGAATCAATTCAAGCTCTTTGAGCTTGTTGTTGCTTTCAAGAAATTTTTCAAGGGCGTAGTTGCGATCAAAATAATTTTCGATACTTTCCTTATGAGTAGAATTCACGAAGATAATTTGCTCAATGCCAGAATCAATCGCCTCTTGAACAATATAATGGATCATCGGTCGATCAATTATAGGAATCATTTCTTTGGGGATTTCTTTCGTTGCCGGCAGAAAACGCGTTCCTTTGCCCGCAACTGGGATGACGGCCTGCTTAATCTTCATTACACTATTTCCTTGGAGATATAAATTATGTCTTTTTTTCAATGTAAATATACAACCTTTTTGGCCCCAATTCTAATTTTCTCTTGGGTCATGGCCTCTGCCCATGCTGCACAAGATTTTGAAACTACGCGCCTAACCTCGACAGCTGGCGCCGGTGTGGGCTCCATCCTTATGGATGAGGCCACAGTATTGAATCCTGCACCGCTTGCTTTTTTTGGTCTTTCTGCTTTTTACATTCAAAAGGCGAGTACAACACAGACGTATGCTCCTGAAGGATCAAGTGAGGCCCTTGCCCCAGAAAAAAGCGATCAACTCGGCGTAATTGTGAGTGATGCTCGCGGAAAGGCCGCTGGCTCCATTAGCTATCATAAAGTCGATATTGACTCAGAAAAACGCAAGCGTTTGGCCGCCGCAATGGCCTATCGAACTAGTGATTCCTCATCTATTGGCATAGCCTATAAAATGAGCGAGGAAGGAACTAGAAATCCTGGTGCCATCGATTATCTGACGAAAAAATACAGTACTATTTCAATTGGTGTTACCCATGTGGCCGATAACGGTCTTTCTCTCGGACTTCTGGCCGATGATCCTCAGGGAAAAGGCCCTAATGGCAACCGTGGAACATTCGGGGCTCAATACGTTTACAAAGATTTTATTACTCTTATGGGCGATCTTGGAGCTAAGTACAAAACCGGCACTTTTTCGGAGACGATGTTCTATAGAATTGGCGCGCAATTTGGTTTGTTTCAAGATTTTTTTCTGCGAATTGGAACGAGTTACGATAAAGGTCTCGCAATCAAATCTCAAGGGATAGGCCTTTCATGGATTCAACCTAAACTCATGATTGATTTCGCCCTCAAAAGCAGCACCCTTATGCAACGTGATTCAATTGCACAGGCAAATAGCAAAGAAAAAGAATCAAGTATCGCATTATCTTATCGCTTTTAGATTCCCCTTTCACCCGAATTAAATCAATTCTTCAATTTACCCGAAGAGTTGGATGCTATGGTTGCCAAAAAAAGGCGGGGCGCGGAAGGCGAAGAAGTCGAAGAACGCCCTAAGTATATTATTCAAAAGTATCGTGATCGCTTAAGCGTTCTTAGGCAAGCGCAAGAATTTTCACAAAAAGACGATATTCCTCGAGCTGTCACGGCCTATACAAAATACCTCGACGCTCTTGCTGTGTATTTTGATATTACTGAAGATAGATTAGTGCCCGAAATTTTTCTTAAAGAAAAAAATATTGCCGAGATTTTGCTTATAAGTCAGGTTTATTGGGATCTTGCCAAGGCGTATGATCGCTCTCCTCGATTGAAAAAGGAATGTGAGCGCTGCTTAAATCAATTTGTGAAATTTAGTCTTGGTTTTAAATTTCAATTTATCAACAGTGAGATGTTGCGCAAATTCTTAAAAAAAAGGGCCGCCTACAATCCCAAACTCTTTGCTGACGCTTTTCAAAAATTAAAACTCAGCTCGAAAAGTTGTTATATTGCAACTTTCTCCTTTGATGAAGACTCAGGTATTGTCGCAGATCTAAGAATTTTCAAACAAAAACTTCTTAACTTTCGCCTTGGGTCGTTATTCACCGCTTACTACTACCAGCAATCGCCAAAATTAATCGATTTATTCATTGATAATCCCTACTTTGGGATTTTGACCAACTCAATCATCATTCGACCAGGCCTCAAGGCCTTTAGTTTCTTTGCAAAAAATCTGTAAGTCGTTATAATTTCCTAATGACGACTCTT
>JAHFAA010000496.1 GCA_023250775.1 Bdellovibrionales bacterium | reverse complement strand
CCGCTTTTACGCTCATAGAAATCACGCCCTTTGACATGTTTCCCTTTACTCCTCACGTAGAATGTTTGGCGTTATTAAGACGCTCGTCGCTTTAAGCGGAAGGCATTGAAGACCACAGTTAAACTACTCATGGCCATGGCCATGGAGGCAAGAACAGGTGGAAGTTTAATCCCCCACACGGGATACAAAATTCCCGCGGCAAGAGGAATGCAGGCCA
This sequence comes from Bdellovibrionales bacterium, assembly GCA_023250775.1. Taxonomy (GTDB): domain Bacteria; phylum Bdellovibrionota; class Bacteriovoracia; order Bacteriovoracales; family Bacteriovoracaceae; genus GWA2-49-15. The sequence continues at coordinate 2,685 of JAHFAA010000496.1, read as the reverse complement.
CATTATAGGCAAAGGCCCAGAAAAGATTTTGTTGCATAATGGTGACAGTGCCCTTGGATAGGTTTAAAAATTCCACAACCTTAAAAAGATCTCCCCGTAAAATAATCACATCTGCAGCGGCCTGAGCGACATCTGAGCCCTGGGCCACGGCAAATGAAAGATCTGACTGTTGCAAGGCCGGCGCATCATTAATTCCATCCCCCACAAAAGCGACCTTCTCACCACTCTTTTGATATTCTTCAATGATGCTCTTTTTATTATGTGGGAGAAGTCTTCCCACTCCTTTAAACAAATCCAGCTCTCGACAAACACCATCCACAACTTTTTGATTATCGCCTGAAAGCAAAATAGTTTTAATACTGCGTTCTTTTAAAAGTTGCAGCAAGGAATGGGCCTCGGGTTTAATTTTATCCTCGAAAGTTAGAGCGGTGGACCAAGAATGGCCCGCACTTCCCAAAATAATATTGACCGTACTGTCGATGTTATTGGGAAGCCCCGCAACTGAGACATTGTTTTCTTGCAGAAATGAAAGGCTACCTAAATACCATGTTTGATCTTGAATCGAAGCACGAAGGCCACGTCCAGGAACATTTTCAAAAGAATCTAGTTCGACCGGTGGTACATTCTTGGCGGCAACAAATGCGGCGGCGGCCTTGGCCAGTGGATGTCCGCTAAAACTGGCCATTGTTTGCAAGATGCTCAAGATTTTTTCTTGGCCATTTTGTGATTGCGTATCAGCATGAAAAAATATTTCATTCACCGATGGTCGACCTTCACTCAAGGTTCCTGTTTTATCAAAGGCCACCATACTGATGGTCTTGGCCTTCTCAAAAGTCTCACCACCTTTAATCATGAGGCCCAAGCGCCCGGCCTCTCCTGAAGCGACAGAAACGGCCATGGGAGTTGCAAGTCCCAAAGCACATGGGCAAGCAATCACTAAGACCGCGACGAGCGAACCTAAGGCATGGCCCAACTTCGGCTCCGGGCCAAAAATAAACCACACCACAAAAGTGATCAAAGCAAGAACCAGAATAAAGGGCACAAACCATCTCCCAACTCGATCGGCCAAACGCTGCAATTTCGGTTTTTGGTGCTGGGCCTCAAGGACTGACCGCATAATCTGGGCGAGAAATGTTTCCTCTCCGACTCCTCGCACTTCAACTTGAAGAATGCCGTCTCCATTGATCGTCCCGGCAATGACTGCGTCACCTATTTTTTTTGAGACTCTAAGCGGCTCACCGGTCATCATTGATTCGTCAATGGACGAATCACCTTTAATAATTTCCCCATCGGCGGCAATTTTTTCGCCAGGATAAACAACAATTTTATCGCCTGCTTTTAATTGTTTTGGCGAAACAATCTCCTCACCACTCATTGTTATGAGCCGGACACTCGTGGCATTTAATCTGGCCAAGGATTCGATTGCATCGAAGGTCTTGGCCTTGGCCTGCGCCTCAAGAAAATGTCCAAGGCCAATAAAAAAAATGATAAAAACAATTCCCTCAAAATATACCTGGGATTCAAGCCCCCATTCATTCACTCGATTCCCCCATAGCAACGTCAGCATGCTAGGAAGCAGCGAGGCCAGGATACCCAAACCGACAAGACTATCCATATTAGGATGTCCAAAGAAAAGTGATTTTAATCCACGCCAAAAACGCAAACCTGGCCACAAAATAACTGGAAGGGCCAACAAGGCCTGCAACCAGTAATTTGTTTGATGGGAAGGCCAATGCATGAGAGGGCCCATCTCCAAGGCAAAAATCAGCAGCGCCAACATTCCAACTACAAAAAGTTTCTTTTTTTCCCAAGATGCTTCCTCAGCATTTAGGCCTGCCGTAATAGGTTCACTCGCACTCAATGATTCTATGGAATACCCCAGGCGATGCACTTGATTTTTGAGATTTTGCAAGGACTCATCACCATCAACATCAAAACGTCCCGTCTCAGTGGCAAAACTGACCTCGGCCGCTTTGATACCTTTTAGTTTGAGCGCCGTGCTCTCAATGGCATTGGCACATGAGGAGCAGGTCATGCCTTTTATTTTAAATTGTTGTGCGGCCATGAGTATGCGCCTTATTTTTTTAGCTCAAATTTTGAAACTTTAAATCCCAATTTTTCGATTTCATTTTTTAAAGACATCGATGTTGCGCCCTCGCCTGCGACGACGACAACTTTCCCTTTGGCCACATCCACCTCAAGGTTTTTCGCTAGGCCACGACCAAGAAGCGAATCGGTAATTTTTTTGGCACAGCCTTGGCAATGCATGCCTGTAACATCAAATAAAAAAGTTTTTTCGCTCATAATTCTTCCTCTCCCCTAAAATAAGGGGCTGCAAATGTAATGGCCTCACGTGTGGCCATGTTAATGGGATATTCTTTTGTACCAAGATCTGGGCGAAGACCCGACAATTTCATTTTCCATGTGTTGGGATAGGCCTCGGCCTCGAAAATAACAGTTCTTAAGTTACGGAGAGCAGCCTGATATTCTGAAGGCCGTTCCTGCTTTATTTTTTTACATACAGATAATTCATTTTGCTGCCATTTATTTTGCCGAGGAAAGGCACCAAAAATTCTGCACAAAACTGGTCGATGAGGATAAATGGAACATTGCCCTTTCTCACCATCAGAACTCTCTCTCTTATAAAAGTAACAACTCTTTAAAGAGGTTTCACTCAGGGAATCG
>JAHFAA010000102.1:3075-10625 GCA_023250775.1 Bdellovibrionales bacterium | reverse complement strand
CAATGCCACGTTCGGCCGCCCACTGTTTTAAATCCGCGAGCTGCACTTTCAGCTGAGCGTAGCCTCCCAGATCAGGTTGGTGAGGGGCGTTTTCAAACTGCGAGTGAATATCGTTGGTATGCAAGATTTGGATAAGAGTGGCAAACGACGGCCGGGTGATCAGAAGTAAAGAAAGGCAAAAAACTAAATAGAGCTGCGCTCTCCATATATGACTTTTCATAGTGACCATCCTTAGTCAGAAAAGCGTTAATTTTCGTACCCCGCGCTTCCACCCATGGATGCGCTCACCTTTAATTTCTGCATAACCCATGCCGGCCTAAGTGTTCGTCATTCGGTAACAACCTCCCGTCTCTCTCAGGATCAAAATGGCCATTTTTGGGTCATTGATGGTGTCTTTTTATCCTGTCTAAACTTTGGACAGGTGTTCCTGGATTACGCGAATTACCGAGCAAAAACGCCTGTAGGCATCTTTTGCCTGGCATTTATATTGCACAATAGCCAGCAACTATTCATAGGGGATCTGGAGTGATTATGAGTCATCTACGCCGTATTTTTATTATTCTTAGCGCCCTTTTGCTCTCCGCTTATGCCTATGCTCAAAGTGATCTGGCGGAAACGCTTGGCTCTGTAATGAATAAAGCATCATTAGATGACATCACAAAATCTAAAGAGTCTCTGAACAAGGCCACCTTATTGCATTTAGGCAAAAATTCTAAACCTCAGCGCTTGAAGCTTTTGGCGGAGGCACGCGACTATGTTTTTATCACCGTTCCTTATTGGTATGGCGATGAGGAAGGCGAGGTCATGTATCAGGCGCTCAAAGCGCTGCTGATTCGCAACCCAAAAATCGATATTCGTATTATGGTGGACTGGACATCGCCCGCCTCAACCGGCGATTTTTTTGCCAGCAAGATGTACTTAAAATTAAAACATCTGATCGGCAGCTCTCATATCGTTCTTTGGAATAAGATGTGGAACTTCCGTAGCTTCTCTTTCAAGCTGGCGGAAAATCGCATCCATGACAAGGTCTTTGTTGTTGATGGTGAAAAAATGATCATGGGTGGAATGAATATCGGAAGTGAATATTTGCAAGGCGGACTAACACCAACGGGCTGGCATGATACCGATATTATGTTCGAAGGCCCGGCGGCCCAGACCGGCGCGAAAGTATTTTTAAAACCATTCTTGCTGCAAAAACATTTGGATATTGTTGGTGGTAATTTTCCGAGTGATACACGCATGCAGATGAAGGTTCTGCAATATTATTTTTACTATGACATTTCCCATATTCCTTATCGCCCCGCCGGATTCTTGAGAAAGGCCCGGGCCCTTGATCTTCCCCTGGGTGATTTTTTAAGTAATCCAAAATATTTTCCAGTGTTGACCGAAAATGGCGAGCAGACCACGCCGGTTCGTTTGATTTATGACAATCCTTTTGTCGATCGAAAATATGATCAAAATAATAAGGTCGTGCATTTCTCAAAAACGCTTGATGCCCTCGATTTTATTCTTCCTCAGGCCAAGCACTCTGCGCGACTTTTCATTCCTTATCTCACACTCTCAGATCGCATGATTAAAACCTTGCAGACTGCCGCCAAACATCTGAAGGTGCAAATTATTACCAACTCGGTTAAGAGTAATGATATGGGAAGATTCAATTTCTATGCCTCCCTTCCCACCGTAAAAAAATTGGTGGATGCAGGCGTTGAGGTTTATGCCTGGCAAGGACACAAAGACCTAGAGGCCTATGAGAAAAACAATCACTGTAAGATCGACAGTTATTGGCCAGGCCGGACTTTGCATACTAAAGCGGTGATTATCGACCGCTCGGTTGCGATTATGGGGTCCAATAATATGAATGTCAGAAGCGAGAAACATAACTCAGAAATTATGGCCATGATGCGCGATCCGCGAATTGCTCGGGAACTCGATGGCATCTTTGAATATGACTTGGATAAAGTCGCCGAAGGTGAAGCGCGGACGATTAGCTGTGGCGGGAAACTCCTGACTGAACGCCCACCGCGAGTCCTGCCCTTGACCAAAGACTACCTTCTTCAAACGATCAAAGGAATCAAGTTTAAAATCATGCCTAAACTTTACGACTTTCTCTAATAAGGAAGATAGGCCATAATTGTGGTCTATGCATGACAAAAAACGGATTCCCCTATTAATCTTTGCTTTGATTTTTCTTTACCTGGGGAAGCTCTATTTTTTCCCCAGTGAATTTGAGACCGCGAGAGCTCACCTGGCCGGCCTGTCTAAGCTGGCCAGTTTTGAGAATGTCCTCGCCCCCCTTCAAATGATGAACCGACTTCAATCGCTCAAAACCGCGATTGTACCGGACTTGCTTGTCGATACTTCAGAGTATAATTTTGGACAAAAGAGCTATGCCTTTAAAGATTTTGAAGCTCTTGCCCCGATGTATTTTAAATCCCTCCAACATATTGAGGTCCTGACTCGCGATTTCAAGCGAGTCACTGGCCGTCAGTATCAAGTTGTGGTGATCGGGCGAGGGGCGACAGCGGAAAAAAGTTTTGATGATGCTTACATGTTGCTGATTACCTTTGATCAGGAATGGAAACTTGCTCAAGTCAAAGTCTTGCCTCCACCGAAACAATTATGAAAACAGTTTTAATCTTGGGCGCCACCGGATTGGTGGGGCAAAATCTTGTGAGGGCCTGTTGTGCTTCCTCCTTAGTTGGGACAATCAAAATCTTTGTTAGAAAAAATCTCTCCGAATCTGAAAAGGTAAAATTATTTGGTGCCTGCAAAAAGCTTGAGACCGTCGTGGTGGATTTCGAATCGCTGACAAGCTCAGCGGAACATATCAAGGGCGATCTCGTTTTGAGCGCCCTGGGAACGACGATCAAAGTTGCCAAAAGCAAAGAGAATTTTTTTCGGATTGACCACGATTACAACTTAAATTTCGCCAAGCTCGCCAAGCAAAATGGTGTGCCGGCCTTTGGCATCGTCTCTTCGGTCGGGGCCAGTCAAAAAGCTTCCAGCTTTTATCTGAAAACCAAAGGCCAAATCGAAAATGATCTGGCGGCTTTGCATTTTAAAAAATTTGTCGCTGTTCGCCCGTCCTTTTTGATCGGGGAGCGTGGCGAACATCGTCTAGGAGAAAAAATCGGCATTGGCGTTTTTTCAAGTTTAAGGCCGCTGATGTTCGGAGGCCTAAAAAAATATTCCCCCATCCCCGCCTTGGAAGTGGCGCTAACTCTGGTAGACTTATGTCTGACTGAGCGAGAATTCAAAACGGGCCTGGACTATGAACGCAAGGTGATGAAGGGATGAATAAAGCTCGATTGATACAACTGATCTCCCATCTCTATCGACGCCCCAATGAGATGGAGACCATGACATCTAAGTCCGCCTTGCGTGGACGTTGGCTTTTTTTTATCGCCATGACTTTGGTTTTAGTAATCCCCATGGGGATTGCGCTTTTTTCTAATATCTTGAGTTGGACTAACTTTAAGGCAGACATTCCACTTCCCCGTTCCCAATGGGTGGCCTTGTATGAAGAGACGTTTGTTCCTTGTGATTTTGATGCCACTCTCTCGCCGGCCTGTTTGGCCAATCCGATTAATCCCAAATTGTGGGATAGTCCTTTGAATCGTGTTGATCAACAGGACCACAAGAGACGTGTTGCTGAACGACCAGAAAAGGAATATTGGATTGGGGTTGCACTGACACCTGAGCAAATGCGAGAGGTCCTCACCAAGCAGGCCAATATTTTAGTTCTGGGCCAGATTCTTGGGACTTTCCGCATTTGGGTTAACGGTAAACAACTCTTATCCGGAATGGCCCATGACAATGAGCCTATCGCGCTACCTATCCCTATCCCTTGGTTTGGGCAAAGCCAACCTCTCCGTTTGGCCATCTCTATCATGCAGACGTATCGGCTCGGGGATTCTCCCGACCTTCTTGAGGAAGGTCAGCGGTTGGGGTTGACCACCAAGGCCGGGAGTACCAGTTGGAAACGTTATTATGATTTTTGGTTGAATTCTCGTCCTCTCGTTTTTTTTGCGCTTAATTTTTTATTGGGCTGGCTCTTTTTTGCCATCTGGTCGGTGGCGCCTGAAAAAGCAGAATATTTTTATATTGCGTTCATGTCGATGACTTTTGCACTTTTTCAAATGCGCTATGTGGAGATCTACTATACAACCTTGAGCCGCTACTGGGTGAATAGGATTGATATGCCGATGGGGATCTTATACGCCTTTGCCGGAATGCTGGCGGGATTTTCTTTTGCTCGTTTACGTCCTGTAATTTTGAAATTTTCTTTTTGGTTTTGCCTTTTTCTCTGTGCGATTGCCCCCTTTTTTGCTCACGATATGCGGATGTTGGCGTTGATCACTTATTATTCTAGAACGACAGTCGCGAATCTCGCTAACCTTATTGGCGGAATGGCCTGTTATCTTCAGGCCTATTATCTTTACGCCAACCTGGAAGATCGCATACGCCTTCGTTTACGAATTCGCCGCTTAATGATGTTTGGGACAGGCCTGCTTATTTCGATCGCGCTGAACCAGGTTGTATTTGCTGGCGGTTCTCCTACCATTCTCAAAATGTTCTTCGGGAAATCCGGACCTTTTTTTCTCATGCTCTCTCTTGGACTAATCGCTCTCTCGGAATATCGCAATCAAACGAAGCTTGCCAAATCCATGCCCATTTCTAAATTCCATCGCCTGAATCCACTTCCCGATTTTGTCAGGGGAGCGCTTCTGCACGTGGATCTCAAAGGTTCCGAGAAAATTTCCCGTCAAGGCGCCAAGCTTGGCAAGGCCGGTGATCTTCTGGAGATGATCGTTTCTCACATGTGGATGGCGGTCAGTCAAAATGGCGGTATCGTTTTGCAAACGGAAGGGGATGCCATTTTGGCGCTCTTTCCTGCGGGTGAAATTGAGATTCCGATCAGCGCCGCTTTTAAGGCGGTGGATAGCATGCGAGAAAATCTCCTCGCACTTGAACAGCGATTCTTGGCACAAGGGATCACAGATATGGTGCCAGAGTCCGGGATTCATTTTCGCGGGGCCATTTCAGAAGGTGACATTCGTCCCATCTGGCAAACCTACGGCGGAACTCGTCTCGCCAGCTGGGCCGAAACCGGGCACGGAAATGCGCTAGTGGAATCAGCACGCCTTATGGAGCTTGAGCGCGAAGTTGCGCCGAAGCTGGGCAACAACTCCACCATCGTCATTGTCACGGAGGAATTGAAAAAAAATCTGCCGGCCATGTCTTTCAAAGGAAAGTGGGCAATTGAGCGAGAAACGCTCTTGGGTAAACACGGAAGACCCTATGATATTGCCGCCTATCAAATAGGAACGGTGTAATTATTACGAATGTAGCCTGGTTAAGGTGTCGTATAGCTGCACAGGTGTGAACGGTTTGGGTAAAAAAGCGTGAGCGCCTTTTTCTTTCGCCAGATGTTCATAGGATGGCACCTCAATAGAAATACAACCTGAAATAATAATCACCTTGACGTGAGCGAGAAGATTTTGTTCGCGCGCCACTTTAAGGAGTTGCTCGCCGGAGATATTGGGCATTTTGAGATCGGTGATGAGAAATTGAAATTGAAAGGTTTGTAGTTTTTTAAGTGCTGATTCACCGCAGGATGCAATTTCCACCTCCAGACCGGATTTCGTCAAAAGCGCGCTGATAAAGTCGAGAATGTCGGGCTCATCATCCACGATCAGAACCTTGCCGAAAAAATGTGGCACTGTCACAAGTCCTTCGACCGTTTTTCTGTGATCGGCGCTGGCGCAAGCGCTGGCACTGGGAAGAGTGATGATGAAGGTTGTTCCTCGTCCAAGTTTGGAATCAACGTCGATTTCTCCACCTATATTTTTGATAATGGTGCGAGAGATTCCAAGGCCAAGTCCGGTACCCTGACCGACAGGTTTGGTGGTGAAGAAGGGATCAAAAATTTTATCCAGATTTTCGGGCGGAATGCCCTGACCATTGTCGCTGATTTTAACCCTGATGTCTTCTCCCAGTGATTGGGTGCTGATGGTGATTTCTGCTTCATGCAGATTTTGACAAGCATCTCTGGCGTTCGTGATCATGTTCATAAAAACCTGCTGCAGTCGTCCTACATCTCCATGAACGTGGTGAGTGCTGGCAGAGAGTTTGGTAGTGAGGCGAATATTGTCTTTGGCCAACATCTCTTGCAGTAACTGTGTGGTGCTTTCGAGAATTTGATGGAGGTCGGCGGTTTCTTGCAGATTATTTTTAGTGCGAGCGTAAGTGCAAAGGCCTTTCACAATAGCGGTGATTCGATGAAGAGCGGTTTCAATTTTTTGTAAACGCATGGTCGCTATGGGAGGAAGGTCGGTAACTTTTGTCTTTATAATTTCCACATTCCCGAGCGCGATGGCCAAAGGGTTATTAATCTCATGGCCGACTCCCGCGGCCAGCAGTCCGATAGAGGCAAGCTTCGAGCTGACCAGAAGTTGTTCGTTCAAGGAAGCTTTCTCGCGTTGCTGAAGTTCCAGCTTTTTATTGTTGAGAATCAGCTGTTGCGTCGAGGCGGTGAGCTGCTGATTTAAGGCGCGAAGCTGTTGGTCGTTGGCCCGCAGCTGCTGGTTCATGGCGCGCATCTGCTGTTCTGAGGCGCAAAGCTGTTGATTGGCAGCAGTCAGGGACGCCGTTCGCTCGATCACTTTATTTTCCAGTTCCAGCGCCTTATTTTGAAGCGCATCGGCCATGGTATTTAACGCCTGACCTAAGTTTCCAATTTCATCTTTTTGGGTCAGCTTGAGGCGATTGTCCAGCTGGCCTTTGGCAAGGGCCTTAGCAAAATCCATGATGTCATAGATGGGGTTCAAAATCGTGCGAAGAAAGTGGTGACTGAAGGCAAAGATCAGCATGACGAAGAGAAATACGGAGCCTAGGAGGAATCGTTTAAGTTGTGTCGCCGTTTCGTGAGCATGCTGATGGAATTGCCGTGCTTTTTCATCGGCGAAAACGGTGACTCTCTTGGCCTTTAAATTGAGGGCATCTAATTTTGCCAAGGCCTTTTTTTCCAAGAGCAATTGTTCTTTATTATTTTTCTTTTCACGCAAGGAGAAGAGGATTTGATTATGCAGAGTTTTCCAATCCAAAAAATCCTGCTTAAAATCTGAAATGTGCTGTGGGTTCCCGAGGTATTGGCGACCCAAAATTTCAAAATCTTTCAGAATCTGCTGCTCATCGAGATCAATCTCCTTAAGGAGGTCAGAAGCTTGAGGTTGACCGATGATCCCGAGGAGTGAGTGCATTTCCTCGTGCATATCGATAATCTCGATCCGGATATCTCTTACCGTGTTACTCACGACAAAAGGATGAGCAAACATGTTGTCCACGAAGCCAGCCATTTTGACACTGCTAAACCAACTGAAGCCGGTGAGTCCCACCAAGGCCAAGAAGAGAATGAAAAAACTATAAATGAGACGGTATTTTAATTTCATGGACACGCACCTTCCAAGCTGGTTTTAAAAGAGTAGAAGTGGGCGGGAGGATTATCGCCGACAGATAAGGTGACCTGTCCCGTGGCCACATCGCAACTT
>JAHFAA010000102.1:0-3065 GCA_023250775.1 Bdellovibrionales bacterium | reverse complement strand
ACCCGACGAAGAATGCCTCCGAGTGAACTTTTGGCAATAGGCAAAGAGCGCTGATGGCACTCATCCAAAACCGATTGGATATTATCTTTGGCGATATGATCATCGGCCTTCAAGAGAACATTGGCCCCTCCTGCCAGACAAACTTCATAAGTTTGATCAGTTAAAAGTGTGGTGAGGGTTTGGATGGCAATTTCGGCATAGCGCAGATCTGGTTCCGGCGTTTTCATGGTGGAGGGCGGAGAACCTGGAAGCATGATGTGCGCCAAGAATGCCATTTTTCTTTTTTTGTCATAGGCCAACACCGCCACACATGAACCAAGTGGGCCAGAAGAAATAATTTCTCCCGGGCCAGCGGAATGAATTTGACCTGTTGGCACAAAAAATAATTTGTGCCCATCGCAATGAATGATGTCCATGCGAATATTCTATCGGTTGGCCCAATGATGTCTAGAACTTTATTCCTGATTTAAAGGACGTATTGGGCAGGTCAAAACAACTTAACATTCTAGAAGAAAAACGCAGTTGAAATGGATGGGCCTCGAGATTCAATTCTTTTAATTGTTTTCCTGAAGGAGTGTCGTGGATTTTTAAATATTCCTGATCGGGAATTTGCGGCCCTTTCAAAAGCAGGCCCATATGCTTGACCACGTTAAAGTTGCCCTTAAAGTAGGTGGCACTTTGGAGAAATTCATGGCCGCGTTTGGAATAGAGATTGGCACTCACATCAAAGTTGGTGGGTCGGCCATTTTTGGGAACTTTCAACTCATAGTAAGTCTGGCCGGAAGATTCTTTCGCTTCCACCTGACAATAATCGGCAGTCTCCTCAATGTTAATTTCTTGCACCACCTTGGGCAGTCCCCAAATTTTTTCGCCCCTGATTTGATTTTCCAGCGAGGTCACAGGCATGGAAAAACAGTAGTAACCAAAACTTTTGAAGACCGGCAAAATCATGGGCAGCACCGGCACGCTGATGAGCGGATCGACCATCACCGGAATTGTCATAGCAATTTCGTTATAAGGGATTACACCTAGCACATTGCGATAGATGTAGTTGGAAAAAACCACCAGCGAACGTCCTTTGCCCATGGAAATGGGTTTGATCTTCGGACTGGGCATCAGCGCCTGCGCCTTCTTGTGGGAGCAAAAGAAAATGCCGATGGCGCAGGTGACGTCGCCATAGAAGGTGGGAAACAAATAATTTTTAGAAACACTGGCACTCAGTTGCAGGGGAGTGGGGGCGTGACGAAGTTGAAAGCGGTTATAAAACTCGTCGTTAAAGGCCTCTTTGTTATTCAGCAGAGTTGGCTCAATATTGAGATTGGTTTTCATGTTTTCTCCAATGATTCTGGTGTGTAAATAGTGCCATGGCCTTTGGCTTTTGTAACATTTTATTGTAGCTTTTCGAGCATGAAGGTTCTGGGTCTGTTCTTCATGCTGATTTGTACCACACTTGCCAGCGCTCTCGAACTTGCGCCCGGGCTGCTTTATCGCCAATTCACCTCGAAGGTTGGTCATAATTCCGCACTTGAAATGCACGAACTCCGCCTTTCGCCTGAGTCCCCGGCGCAATTTGGAGTTTTTTACAATCCCGGTGCTCATCCCAATGCCGCCTGTCTACAGCAGTATGGCGGTAGCAATCTTCCCGAGTTGGCGCGTTCGCCCGAGCTGCAAAATGTATTGGGTGTGGTAAACGGCATCGTCTTTGGCCCGGACCAAAGTGGGCTCGGGTATCTTTCACACGGCATGCTGCTCTCGCAAGATAAAATATTCTCACCCCCGCAATACTTAGGCGCGGGTGTGCAATCTTTTGTTTTTTGGGATGCTGTCGGTGGCGTGCATACTTTGCGTCTGCGCTTTTCCCCCTGTGCCGCGGGCGGCGCCCATGACCTTTGCGGCGTCGAGATTTTAGAAGCGACTCCGGAGCTTTCTTTGTCTGAGAGTGAATTGCTGGCGGCCTCAAAAAGTGCCGGTGAACTTGTCACCGCCTTTCAAAATATTTTTCCCGCCCTGCGGGCCGCATTCCAGAGCAATATGGAAATTTCTCATGGTGGAGAGTGGAGTGCCTGCCGGCCCGGTGCCGCTGCCTGGAAATGTCAGAGCGTCCCTCGCACTTTGCTTTGTCTTCACCAGGATGGCGTGGTGAGCTTTTACACCACAGGGCCGGCGCTGGTGCACGATCTCGCCATGGCCTTTGCTTCTGACTGTCATTTCCTTTACAACCTGGATGGCGGTGGCTCCACCCAGATGGGCATACGTGAATCCGGCCGGCCCTTTCAAATGGTGGACGGCCGATCGATCACCGTCACTCCGGCACGTGGCTGCCCCAGTGGTTATCGTCCAGTCGAGCACTACTTTGGTTTCTCACTCTAATTTATTTTGGTCGCCAATTGCTTGAAAAAATCCGCCGACCATAAATTTAAAGCAAACGGGTCTGAGATAAAAGGAGTTACGTCTTTTTTTGCCTGGGCCCAATCCAGGGTTTCAAATTTGGCGCTTAAGAGTTTTTTTAGTTTGAGCGAATCCAGTTTTTCCGTTGGCGCCAGATGGCCGCTTTGCTGCATCTTGGCCTCGAGATAAGGTAGGTCCGGTTTGATTTCTTTTTTCATGTACCACAGGAAATCGTAAAAATCCCGGCCCTTGACCCTGCCGCTTTTATATTGGCGGCAAAGGACAGCGTGCAACTTTCCGGCAAAAAGCGAAGGCAGAGTTAAAAGGCGAAAGCTAAAAGGAATGGGGAGCATGAGAAAGGCGCTCTCTGTTTCGCCCGAAGGTGTGGGCGGATCGGTATCAACTTCCAATTTAATTTTCAGCAGCTCATTTTTTTGTGTGCCTGAAGTGGGGTTTTTAATTTCCTCAATGGATAAAAGAAGTTCCAGGGTATTGGCCTTCAAGAAGGCGGATTCCACAGGCGTTTCGAGATTCTTAATTTGTTTTTCAGCTTTCAAACTTAACCCATACGTCACAAATTCATCTTCGATCCCTTTCAAGTAGGAGCTTATGTCGAAGTTGCGAGAGGGCGCGAGCAAAGTGAAATCCAAATCTTCCGAGAAGCGATCCAACTTATG
>JAHFAA010000101.1 GCA_023250775.1 Bdellovibrionales bacterium | reverse complement strand
AAAAAGAACAGTCTTCTCAAACGAGTCCAGATGTTTGTATTCCGAGAAATTTGACGAGACAGACTCTTGGATGATTTTTCCTCGGCTCGGCCAGGAATAAAAAAGACCCAAGGCAGCCCAGGTAAACCAAAAAGAGTTGTAGCTCCATTTGTAGGGCAGCAATGCCAGAACATTAAAGTAGAAAATTGCAAACGACATACCTAGGATTAGGCGATAGATGATCCTGTCGATTGAAGAATTCACCCTGAAGTAGATTTTCAAACGATGATCAATCTCTTTTCCCAAGAGAAACCATTGGGCGGCCATAAAAGCGATATAAAGGAGCATCAGGGGCATTAGATATATTTTATTTAGATCAGTGGTTTTTTGTATCCAGATAGGAAAAAGAAGGAAAGAAAAGTACGTAACTATTCGATATAAAAAGAATTTTGACTTTAAGTACAAAATACCCGATTTATTTCCTAAAGTTTCTTCCATGAATACCCGACAATATTAATACCAAACCAAACTGTGCAAACCTAATCTTGCGGGCCGGTCAAGTATCTTGACCGGCCCCTTTATTTTAAAGCATTTATTGTCGATTGCGCCCTTTTTTTTCATCTTTTTTATAAATTTAATCGTCATCCATAGAGAAGTTCTTTTTGCCTAGAAAAGAATAAAATACCGCTTTGTGCTACTTTAGAACTAACGGGATCACAGGATGGGTCCCTTATAGATTGAACAAGGAAGTTCGCACCTTTGGCGATTTCATTTGGTTCCATTAACACGGGTCTTCCTAAAGACATTGTTAATCAGCTCATGGAAGCGGAACGAATCCCTATTAATAAAATGGAAGCGCGCAAAGGAAAGATCGCCGACAAGAAAAAGGTCTTGGGCGACCTCATCGGGCTTGTTACTAAAGTACGAGATGAAGTTGTAAAAACCCAGGGTGCCAAAAATCTGCGAGAACTCAAAGTAGAGACCAATAATAATTATATTGGACTCGAAATAGATAAAAACATCGCCAAGCCCGGTACGAACCAGATTGAGGTAATGGAGCTGGCGCAAAAATCTACCGAACTCAGCTCAGGCTTCCCTGATAGAAATGAAACCTACGTAGGTGTTGGCTACATCCAGTATGAAAAACCAAATGGCGAGAGTCGTGAAGTCTATATTGATACTGAGAATGCAACCCTTGATGGTATCGCAAAAGTTATCAATGCAGATGAATCAAGCGGGCTTACCGCGACAGTCATCAACGACGGTTCTGGTTCAGACAAACCTTTTCGTCTCGCCTTGAGCGTGAGTGGAACAGGCGATGGCAACAAGGCCAAGTTCCCCTATTTCTATTTTATTGACGGTGATTACGATTTTTATCTGGAGCACGAAAGACCTGCATCCAATGCCAAAATAAAATTTAACGGCTTTGATATCGAATATCCCACCAACAAAATTGACGATCTTATTCCCGGTGCCGTCATCGATCTTAAGAAGGCCAAACCTGGGGAAGAATTTGGCATCAATATTTCTGAAGATATTCAAGCGGTTTCTTTAAAAATAAGTAACTTTATCGAGAGCATAAATGGAGTTTTAAGTTTTATAAAACAGCAAAACGCCCTTGATCAATCCAGTGATACCTCGAGAACTCTTGGGGGCGATAGCGTTTTGCAATCGTTGGAAAGTCGATTGAGAGGTATGATCTTTGAAGATATCATCACTTCCCAAGGATATCGGCGAGCGGGAGATCTTGGAGTTTCTTTCCAGCGATCAGGCCTTTTACAAATAGATAATAAAAGATTTGAAAATTTTCTTGCTAAAGATTATGGCCTGGTCACAGAAATTCTGGTCGGACGCTTTGATCCTGTTACTAAGACTAAATCGTCGGGGCTTATCGATAATGTTCAAAAAGTAATCGATTCATCCCTGCGCACACCAGATGGACTTCTTCAATCTCGGAATAACACATTCAAGGGAAATATTGATCAAATTGACCGTCAAATTGCGCAAAAAAATCGATTCCTTGATCAAAAGGAAAAAAATTTAAAAGATAAATTTTCTCGACTTGAGTCAACGATTTCCAAAATTAAAAACCAAGGAGCTGGTTTGGCCGCCATGGGCGCTGCTGGTGGTGGTAATGTAACACAGCTTGGATAACACGTTAGGAGGCGAAAATGTCATACGGATTTAATGCTTACAAAAAAACCAGTGTGCACACGGCAAGCAAGGAGCAAGTTTTGTTGATGCTGTATCAGGCGGCAATCAAAAATTGCAAAAAGGCGATTGAGGCCATTGAGCAAAAGAATCTCTCTAAGAAGGGAGAATACATTGGCAAGCTTCAAGACATTGTTATCGAATTGAACAACAGTCTTGATTTTGAAGTTGGCGGAAAGGTGGCGCAAGAGCTCGCCTCTCTTTATGACTATCTTTTGTATGCCAGCACACAGGCCAATATTAAAATCGATAAAGAACCAATGATGGGCTGTTTGAGCGTCTTAAATACACTCTATGACGGCTGGGTTGAGGCGATTAAATCAATGAAAGTTGCCACTCCTCCAACAAAAGTTCCGCCCACAGAAACGAATAAATGATGTCACTAGACTTAGAAGCTCTGATTCATAAGGCCATTGGAATAGCTGAGAAAATTATTTCGGCAGAGCGTGTTAACGCCGATTTAGATAACACGCTTCGCGAAGTTGATAACTTTATTCGTCTGGTAAATCTTGTCTCAAAACGCGCCAGTATAGATCAAGAAAGTATGGAGCTTTTTCGCCGTCATTATCATGTACTTTTTTCATTACATGACAAGATTGATCAGTATCTCCTCGAACAGCGCCAGCAACTTTGCAACGAGCTGAAAGTACATCATAAAAACCATGATGCAATCAAAAGCTATATTGGGGATCGATAATCTGTTGCTCGTCTTCCGTCTGAATTTGACTGTGGCAGTTTCTCTAGTAGAATTTAACAGTGGTCAATGATTGGCCACTCATCGCCACGGAAGGTTTTCTCATGTATCCATACCCTCAAAACGAAAATAGTACTCTTCAAATCAAATACTCAAAAACCAATCTACCAGTTCCCATTATTCGCGGAGTTCAGCTTCACTCACTTTATGATCCAGTTAAGGAGGCCGAAAATTTAATTGAGGTCGGTTTCGAAACATTACGTAATAAAAAAGCGTTTCTGGTGTTTGGTCTTGGTTTTGGGTTTCATGTTTCGGCCCTTTTGAAAAAACTCCAGGCCGAAGGAATTCAGGCGGACATTTTAGTCATTGAACCGGAAGAAGAAATTTACAAAAAATATTTGGATCATTGCGGTCCTGGTCCCTTTAAAGTTGTGGCGGGAAAATCCATTGGCGAATTATATCAGGATCAAGAATTCATTGATTTCCTGTGTTATAGACCTGGTATTGTTAAGCATCCACCCTCCTTTAACTTGCACGTGCAGTATTTCAAGGGGCTTCTGTCCTATAGAGCAAAAAATAATTTGGAAGAATTCAGAACCATTTGCGGTTTGAATTCAGAAACGGAACTTGGAAATCTGATCAATGATTTCACTCCTGATACTCATATCTTTGAAATTGCAAAATATGAAATTATAGAAAATGACTATTTTCTAATCGGAATGCTGAATGCCATCGGAGCAACGGTTAAAGAGAGTGAAGCATGAAAAAAATTCTACTCATAAACCTCAGACGCTTCGGAGATATTTTTTATAGTGGGCAAGTGCTCAAAGGCCTAGCTGAAAAATATCCAAAAGCTGAAATATCAATTCTCACCTATCAAGAGTCCTCAAGGGCGGCTCGGGCATTCGCTCAGTTTCAAAATATTTTTACAGTCGATCGGGAAAAATTAGGAATCTTGCTTAAAGGTGGGCCATTTTCATTCGCACATTCTTTTAAAGAATTAAAAAATAGCTTGGAAAGTGTCGGGTTCGAATGGGATCTGATTGTGAATTTATCCAATTGCACAGTGTCAGCTTATCTTACTTCTTACTTGTCACAATTGGAAAACAACTATAAAGGCGTGCGATACAACGCCAATGGATTTTTAGAATTTTCAGATGACTGGATCACCTGGGCCAATGAAATAATGGTGGATTTGTCCGTGACTCCATTCAGCTACATGGAAGTCTTTACCAAATCATTAGAACTGAATACCCATCCCAAAACTCCCGTTGAATTTGTGTGCAGAGAGGGGCATGAGGTGTCCACGCAAAATATATTTTCCAGGCTGCATACCTTTCGTGACTCTGATCAAATTCACACAGTCGCATTGCAGCTGACTGCCTCAACACCTGAAAAATCGGCTTCACTGCAGGAATCAAAAGAGCTCATTCAGCAAATTTTTTCGCATCAAAATTTGTATCCTATACTTCTGGTCGGTCCTTCAAAAGAAGATCGAATTTTTGCACAGGCACTTAACGAGGCCTTTGAAAACTCGCTTTTCTCCATCGAAGCAGATTTTATAGGACTCAATAGTATTTTGAAATCCATAGATATCTTGATCACGGTCGATACATCGGTTAAACATCTTGCGGCCCTTCACCAGACGAAGCTTTTGGAGCTGTATTTCAATCAGGAACTACTCTTCAAAATGCCAGCAACCTCAGGCTCGCATCTTGTGCTTGTTGATCGAAACAAAGTGGGCACAGCATTTACCACAAGTGCCCAGTTCATTGCAAATTGCTGCTGGGATGTACTGCAAGATCATGACATTTCCAGCAAGACCCCGGCCGGAACATCAATCTTCAACTTCGATCCTGGTCATGGTTTCTCCCTCATTGATACGAGAGAGCGCGATGTTAAAGAGCTTTATGGCAACTATGTTTATCAAAGAGCCTGTGTTGCCTTTGCATTAGAGATGAAATTCCAAACGACCTTATCAGTGTTTTCAAAAGAACTTTTGTCAGAATACCGGGAGATCCTATCCACCATCTTGGCCGCTTACCGCGAGATGAATGCCAGTGGTCCAATCTCTGCCAAAAAAATATTCTCTGCCATTAACAATCTTGAGCCATCGAATTATGGCACTTCCCCATTTCAGGTACTGCTCGGAGTGCGCAAAACTCAAGCGATGTCCAAATTTTGCGATGATGTAGAAGCAAATCGCAAAGTGTTTAAGGAGTTTTTGCTTACAACAAAAGATGAATTTTTAAATTTAAAACAAAGTATCGTGAATAATCTGGAAAGTACTCAAAGGCAAAGACATCATGAAATCTGAAGAATTTCGCGACCTGGTAGCAGGGATATTACAAAAAGTTAAAATGCGAGAAGAGCTAACCGAGAAAGAAATGGTCACACTCCTTTTGCAACAACTTTTGGATGAGGAAAATGTCAGAACACAAAAACTGTAAAAAGGTCCTGATCATTCAGTTGGCACGTTTCGGCGATATTATCCAGACTTGTACTGCCGTGGAAAAAGTCAAGGCCAAGAATCCGGATACATTATTCTATTTTCTAGGCCGACAAAAATTTACCAAAGATCTTCGCTTCATTTTACAAAACACTTTTACTGAAATTTTTGAGCTTCCCAATGTTGAAACCTTTGTGACCAATGATGGAGTTGAGGTTGAACAATTCAGTTCATTCTTAGAGCAGGTCAATCAGCTTGAATTTGACGAGGCCATCAATCTAACTTTTTCTCAAACGGCAGGACTTCTGACGTCACTGATCCATGCAAAAGCGAGAAAAGGAATCTATCGCGACTCGAAAAATATCCAAGTTTTTAGTGATCCATGGACTTGTTATGTGCATGCCGCAGTATTAGCAGGACCCTATAATCTCCTGAATTTGGTCGATCTTTTTATTGGCATTATTACAGGCTCTATATCTTCGACCGAGATGGAAGTCGCGGCCTATAATCCACCTGCCAAGAAGCAGGTCTTCGTTCATCCTTTTGCCAGTCAGGGTAAAAAGTTTTGGTCGCCTGATCGCTGGTGTGAATTTTTCTTTAAATTCTTGCGTGATGTTCCGGATGCCGTGATTAATATTTTAGGTGCTTCATCGGAAGAACAATTTAGTGAAAAGATTCTTTCGCACCCTCTCATGAGAAGCTTCTCTGAACGTATAATTTCACATGTAGGCAAAACCCCAATCTCCCAAATTCCCGAACTGTGCAAAGATGCTTCATTGTTCATCGGTCATGACAGCATGATTGGGCATCTCATCAGTAGATTAAATATCCCTTCGATAACCCTGGCCTTGGGGCCGGTGAGGCCAGAGGAAACGGTTCCTTATTCCGCCTATTCACTGACGATGTATCCTCGCACGAAATGCTTTCCCTGTGCGATAGATCAATCATGCAGCTTTTACCAATGTCATTATGATATTACGGTTAAAGACCTTGCTACACTCGCAGGTAGTTTTTTTAATGGGCCTGCTCCGTTTACCGCCGAAAAAGGCTGGGAACCGGCGGATCTTTTAGATGATAGCAAGGTGAATTATGCCACATCGAAATTTAGTGATGGCTGGGCACTGACAAATGTAAAAACTCAGTCAAAATTTTCTTTTGATGAGGTGATCAGAATCCTTTATCGCATGTCTTTTTTGAAAATTATTAATGATATCGATTTAGTCGATCGATTTCCAAAAATATATCCAAACGAACTTTCGCGTTTTGCAGATGTTAAAATCGCTTTTCAAAAATCACTGGAACTGCTTACCTTCGGTGAAATCTACTCAAATCAAATTCTTGTAGAATTGTGTAGTGAGCATCCGTCGGCTGCGGCCTTGCAACCTCTGGCCCAGAGAATTGATGAAATTGAAGGTCTGATGCTGATGCTTACCAATTCATGTTCAAGCCTAAAACCGCTTACTCATTATGTAACTTCCTCGTATTCATCATGTCCCGGTGACAGCATCATCACACAAGCAAAGATAACCATGAATGCGTTTATTGAAGGCAAATTGCTTTCTCAGATTCTGGTTGAATTAATTGCTGCAATTATCACTCAAAATACACAGCCTAATTTAGAGATGGAGAAATAGTATGGCGAATATTTTAATTAATAACACAGCCGCCCCCGAGCTTTCAAAATTCAGTGATCTTGAAACCCTTATTCATCAGATCACACTTCAAAAAAACTCTGATGATAAATATATTGCAGAAGTGAAAGTAAATGGTGGCGCAATTGATCTGCTGGTTGAGCACTTAACAGAGCGTCTTAATGATACTGACACGGTCTCTTTTAAACTTTTAACATCACTCGAGCTAGCGTTCGAGGTGATCGATTCGACTCATAAGTATATCGAGTGCATCATGTCTAAGGTTGATGAGGTTGTCTTAAATTGCTCAAAAGGCAATTTGGAAGAGGTGAATCTCTGTTTTACGGAGGTCATTGAATTAATAGACATCTTTACTCAACTAATAACAAAAACCATTGCGACTTTCAAAGAGGCCGATTTGATTGAGCGTGAAATTCAAAATGAAATTCACGAAATTGAATCTCAGTTGCTGATGATTTTGAAAGGTTTGCTGACGGCCAAAGAACTTAATAATGTTTCCATGTTGTGCGACTTGTTACAGTATGAACTTATTGATAACTTAACAAGGTGGAAGATTCAAATTTTTTCAAAAATAAAGAGCAAGCATGGACAGAATCTCTAGGCGAGAACTCTTCCAAGAGGCCTAAGCTAAATCAAGCGGCCTTCGATTTTTTTTATACAAAAGAGCAACCTCCTCAAGATAATTTTACACTTCTTGATCTCTTTAATGATTTTCTAAAAAATTCTGTGCTTACACATCATGATCTGGACCGGGATAATGTTTCTCAATTTGAAAAAGTTGATCGTGTTGACCGATTTTTAAAATTTTTCACGACAATACAAATTATTATTCATCAAAAGGGTAGGTCATCTGCCTCAAGCTATTTATTTTCAAATGAAGGTAGCAATGTTGAAAATATCAATGCTCAAGTCTTCAATAAAATCTTTCGGCAAATAAAAAAAAGCAGACAGCGAATTTTTAACTCGCAGCAATTCTCCTTAACCACACTCGAAAATATCGCCATTCTTGGATATTTTATTGCCAAGGAATATGAATTTAAAAATTATGATGTTCTTTTTCTCGCCTCCTGGGATAGCTTTTTGCGCCCGACAGACGATGACATTAATCTGTTTAACAGCATGGCCCCGGCGTTTATTATTTATTTCACCTTGGCGTATTTAAGTACAAAAAATTATGAAATTTCCGAGTTGAATTCTGAGGCCTTTAAAAAGATTCCCTTTGGGTTAGTGCTCTATGACCGCTACCACGGAAGAGTGATTCAGAATGTTGAGGCGACAAAAAAGGGTTATCTCGAGGCCAAATTCCCGCTCTTCATGCACCCGCTTTTTCCCTGCTATTTTGACATGAGTAGCGACAATCAGGTTGTGGCACAGATTTTTCACTTTCAAAGGATTTCGCTCTTGGGCGAACTCATCAATACGTTGAAGCATGAATTGAGCAATCCCATTTTCGCCATCAAATTAAGTTCCTCGTTGCTGGAAACTGAGAGTGAGAAAAGTAATGCGGAAAATGTTGAAATTTTCAAAGAAATCGGAAATTCAGCATCTCGCTGCTTAAAAACACTCGAAAACTTCACCACAATTTATCTTGAAACTAATGCCGCCACAGTTCGAAATATTTCTGAAATTCTGGATGAAGTTCTGCTGCTTACGAAGAGTGCCACGAGAAGCATTCGAAAAACGATTTCAATCCCAGTTGAACTCCGAGATTACAAAATTTGCACAAACCATTGGGCCATCTCGCAGGTATTGTTCAATCTGGTGATTAATGCGTCTCAGGCGCTCATCGCCGCCTCGGTGACGCAGCCGGAAATCAAGATTATTATCAAAAAGGAAAATGACAATATTTCGTTTAATATTATTGATAATGGCCCTGGCGTCGAAAGTGATGTGGCGAAAAGAATTTTTGAACCTTTTTTCACCACCAAAGATGATGGGACTGGTTTAGGTCTGGCGATTTGTAAGGGCCTAGTAAGTAAATTAAAAGGCGTTTTGACTCTTGAAAACCCAGGTATTCATGGAGCACACTTTGCACTCGTTGTGCCATCAGGAGAAGTTGCTTGAAATTTCTGATTGTAGAAGATGAAATTTTGATTCAGAAATCGATTAGGAAAATGATCGAGCAGCAAGGACATTCTGTTGATGCAACCGTCAGCGGAACCCAGGCCTTAGAATTGTTGCGCACACATCAATATGATCGAGTGATTTGTGATTTAATGCTCAAAGATATAACTGGCTTCGAAGTATTAGAAGAGTGCAAGGCCATCTTTTCTACGGAAGTTATTAAGGAAAAATTTATTCTCATTACCGCCTACAGCTCGGATCAAATTTTAAATTTGGCGACACAGTATGGATGTAATTTGATCAAGAAGCCTTTTTCAGATTTTCAGAAGACCATTCAATTTTTTATTCATAATAGCGAATCGTGAGGGAGTTTAAGGAGTATTAATGAAAAAGAAATGTAAAACCATTGGCATAGTCCTACGCCCCAGAAACTCGCATGATTTAAGTGTCGTCTTGCAGGCCTTATTTCCATGGTTGCAGCATCGATCAATTAAAGTCCTGCTCTCCAAACAGGAGAAAGAACGTCTTGAACAACTCATTCAAACGACAGCAGGGGTAACATTTGTCAGTGATGATGATCTGTTTCGTGATGCCGATCTCATCGTCGGTCTTGGCGGTGATGGAACGCTTTTGGGAATTGCTCGACGTGCCCCGGAAAATAGCGCACCCATCTTTGGTGTCAATGTTGGACATTTAGGTTTTATTGCAGAATTTTCCAAGAATGAATTCTATCATCAACTCGAAGATGTTCTTGATGGAAAATATAGTCTGATAAAATTTCCTGTTTTTCAGGTTGAAATTTCAAAAAAAGAGCAGTCTTGGTACAACGACATGTTTTTGAATGATATTGTTGTTAGCAAAAATACCATTTCAAGACCCTTTGCCTTTTCGACCTACTTAAAAAGTGAGCACATTTTTGATATGTCTGGTGATGGCGTGATTGTCAGCTCTCCCCTCGGTTCAACTGCCTATTCCCTGGCCGCCGGTGGACCAATTATTCCACCTGATGTTGAGGCCCTCGTCATTACTCCAATTTGCCCCCACGGTTTGACTCACAGACCGTTGGTTGTTTCGAACAAACAAGAGATTATCATTAAACTTGCAAGCATCAGCGAATCAGTCACTTTGACTTTAGATGGGCAAAAGGCCGTGAGTGTCGATCGTTGGGACACAATCTCCATTAAAAAATGCGAAAATCGAATGATTTCATTTGTGAAAAACGAAAACAAATCATACTTTAATACCTTGAAAGATAAATTCTACCACGGCATAAAGGCAACCTGAGGGGTTACAATGAAAAGAGGGCTATTTTTAAAGACTCTCGTAATCAAAAATTTTGCGACATTCGAAGACTGCCAAATCAATTTTGACGACGGGCTAAACTGCATTATCGGTGAAACAGGTTCTGGTAAAAGTCTTATCCTTGATGCCCTACAGATAATTTTCGGCCATCGCGCCGATCGCAAAATAATTCGAAAAGGTACTGATGGCGCATTAATCGAAGCCAGTTTCACCAGCAATGACAATCCGCAGGTGAAAGAATTTTTTGAAACGCTTGGATATCCTTTTGAAGATAACGAAGTGGTGATTAAAAGATTAATTAGTTCGACTGGTGCGAACAAA
>JAHFAA010000495.1 GCA_023250775.1 Bdellovibrionales bacterium | reverse complement strand
GAAAACCTAGATACAATGGTCGGGGGTGATGGTGTCGACATTCCTTATGATGCAGTGTTCTACATTAAGGGTGATCAGACTGGTGGCGCATACCGATGTTACGCGCCGCTGTAAGCTACTGAAAACACTGGTGCACGTGAAATAAACGCGCCAGTGTTGAGGTCTTGTCACTTGCAAAAAACTTTATTTAAGGGATACTGGGTTTTTAATCTTTCTCTAGCGAAGGAGTTTTTCTAGGTGCGTGTTATTTCTTCCGGTTACTGTCTTGAATCTAACGTTACTCTATCTTCCCCACAACAAGTAGAACTAGAGCAATCAATTCAAAGGATGATGCAAAAATGTCCCGCGGGCCGTGACGTTCGTGTTGAGGTCACCTCTGTGCGCTCGGACATCTGTTTGAATTTGGAAGTCGTCGGGATGTCGATGCCGATCACGGCATTTGCCATCGGGCCGGTTTTTTCCGACGTGCTTGGCGATCTTGAGATGGAACTCGAGATCCAACTCAAGCATGGAACGGCGAAGTGGAGTCCCGAAAACCTGTTCTGTGCTGTCTGATTAAAGACTAATGTTGGCCATCAGAGGGAGATGATCTGACATGCCCGAGGCGTGCTTGAGTGCTTCGGCGTTCATCACTTTAACATTTCTGACATAAATTCGATCCAGCGAAAGTATGGGCAAGAGCGAAGGAAAGGTCTTGGCGTAACGGCCATGCACGGTTTTATGGCAGTCATGCAGTTGCAGCGGTTGCTCCAGCGTTTTCCTGGCATGGTGATTCCAATCGTTAAAATCCCCCGCCAAAATTAAGGGCATTGTAGGGTCTGACTCGCTAAGGATTTTCTTTTCTAAAGCGGCATATTGAATAACTCGACTTTTTGCAAATAAATTGAGATGGACACAGTAGGCCTGAAGAAAAGTTTTTGGTTCAGTCATGAGGTCGATTTTGGCGGATAAAATTCCCCGTTGCTCCCAACGATTGGTGGAAATATCTTGTTTGTGCCATTCCGAAATAGGGTATTTAGACAGGATGACATTGCCATGATGGCCGTGATCGTAAACGGCATTCTTGCCATAACAGTAGTGGTGCCAAACCTCATCCGCCAGAAATTCATACTGGGAGTCAAAATCCACATGCATGCGTTCTTGCTCGCGCTCATTTTGCCCGTGGACTTCTTGTAAAAAAACTAAATCGGCGCCAGCTTCGCGGATGAGCGCGCGTAAATCGGGCAGCGTTGGAAGCCTTGAATTCCAGGTCATTCCCTTATGGATGTTGAAGCTTAAGATTTTCAGTTCCACTAAAGTCCTTCAAAATTTTTACTCTCACCCACATCAAGAATAATGGGTGCTTGTTTGGGAAAGTTTTTGCTGTTTATATTAAATTCGCGCAAAGGATCATCAAACTTTTCATCCGAAAATTTAAACGAACCATAATGCATCGGAATCACAAAACGCGCCTGCAAAATGTCGGCGGCGACCAGGGCCTCATGGGGATTTAAGTGTGAAAATTGCATAAACCAGCGTGGCTCATAGGCACCGATGGGCATTAGCGCAATATCGATAGGAGTGGTGTCGAGTTTATTTCTGATCATTTCAAAGTGCGGGCCTAGGCCGGTGTCCGAGGCAAAATAAACACTGCTGGTGTTGCCAGCAAGGGGACGAAGTAAAAAAGATCCCCACAAAGTATTATCGACATCCAAGAGGAAACGTTTGGACCAGTGTTGAGAGGGGAGAAAGTGAATTTCTAAAGGCCCGTGAGTGGAGGTTTGGAACCAGTCCATCTCATGAACCGAAATTTTTTTGATGTGATTTAAATGAGAACCGACACCCAGTCCGACAAAAAATTTGGGATGGAAGAGTTCCTGCAGTTTTTCCACCGTGGGCATATCCAGATGGTCAAAGTGATCGTGGCCAATCAGCACAATATCAATGGGGGGCAGGGATTCCAAGGCCAGCGCCACGGGACGAATACGTTTTGGTCCGGCCCATGAGATCGGTCCGGCGCGTTCACTAAACAGAGGATCTACCAGGATATTCAGTCCCAGCATCTGAATACAGAAACTACTATGGCCCATCCAAGTGATGAGAGGGCCGGTTTCCACACGAGAAGGAGGCGGTGGGTAGGATTTATTTTGAATCGCCGAAGGCCAAGGATTGTTGGCCTTATCCAACTGCCACTTCAGAAAGTCGCCAAACTTTTTTGGACGGGTGACATAATTGTGAAAACGTTCGCCATCAAAATGGTCAGTTTTACTTCCGCTATAGCGTGGGCCTTTTAAGGATAAAAAACGCATATGCAAAATAATTGCGAGAATGTTCTACATAGTCAAAAAAAAAGGCCACCGAAGTGGCCCTTTTTAGCAAATCTTTTTATCGCGGCTTTACGATATCAATTGTTGTTCTGCGAAGACGACCAGACTGACCGTCAACCATGACAGGCGCCACTCGGGATAGGGCAGCTTGGTCACCAAACTGCTGCAAACCGTGAAGTGAAGAATTTCTAACAGAAATGTTTTCGTTGGTATTGAGAATCATACTTTCGAGTACGGGAGCATACTGCTTTAAGTTGAAGTGTTGAATTCTATTTACAATACTAAACTTGGCGCGTGGGTCAATGATCCGTCCACTTTTCATTCTTTCGGCCAGAACAGCAACATCTTCGGCCGTTAAAAGACCATGAGTGTCCAGGTCAGAGATCGTACTGTATTGGACATAGGGGATATTTTTTTGACTGTGATTCATGAGGGCCTGCTTCAAACCTTTGCGATCTCCCTTGAAGCGAACATAATCGGCCACCACGTCAGAGAGCGAATCGAAATCGGCTGCCTTAACTTCTTGAATGGAATATCCACCCATGGCAAATCCGATAATTCCGGGGCGTCCGAGAACTTTTCTTTGCCTCAAGAACAGCAGATAATTTCCG
>JAHFAA010000494.1 GCA_023250775.1 Bdellovibrionales bacterium | reverse complement strand
TGTTTTTCAAAAGGCATGAGAGCAGACGTCTCTAAATCAACGGCCGATGTCATTCCAGAAATTGGTGAAAAAACTTGGCAACGAGGGATGGGGCTCAATGCCTGTCTGTTCATCGCGCGATTTGTGGCAGAGCAAACTACCTCTCGAACCATCGTACACCCTTTTTGCGGTGAAGGTAGCATGTTGGCTGCAGCCAATTTTCTCAATCTCAAGGCCATCGGAATCGAACGTGGCCACAAACGTGCCGAAAAGGCAGCTGCATTAAACATTGGCAGCGATGGCAAGAGTTGGGTGTGGACGACGAAGCCTAAATCAGATCAAAAAGAATAAATTCGGAATCCTTCGACCACTGCAATATAAATTCATGCAAATTTGAAATGGCGGCACCATCTCCAACATTCACGAGCTGATCGTTAACTCGAACTTGACCTTTGATCACCTGAATCCACTGATGGTCAAAGAGCCCCTTAAAAACCGTCTCGCCAGCCAGCTTTGATTTTCCCACGTAGAGATCGGCATCTTGATTCATCGACAGAGAACCGTCACGCCCATGGCGTGAAACAACCAAAACCAGATCATCATTATCGAATTTTTTCTGAAAGGATTTCTGACTATAACCGGGAGTATGGCCATTCTTATCCGGCGTAATCCAGATTTGCAGAAGATGGGTGGTTTGATTGGGCAGGCGATTATATTCAGAATGCGTAACTCCCGTTCCCGCGCTCATTCGCTGCACTTCACCTGGAGTAATCGTGGAAGAATTGCCCATGCTGTCTTTATGCTCCAAGGCCCCTTCGACCACATAGGTGATGATTTCCATATCGCGATGAGAGTGCATGGGAAAACCGGAATCGGCCGCGACACGGTCCTCATTAATCACTCGCAGGACCCTAAAACCGAGAAAGTCCGGATCGTAATAATCAGCAAAGGAAAAGGTGTGCTTGGTTTGTAACCACTCGTTCTCAGCGTGCCCTCTCTCTTCTGACTTTCTGATCGTTATCATTCTTAGAATTTAGGAGTAACCCAAGTAGAAGTCACTAAGACATCTTTGAGACAGGGAAAAGTCATTTTATAAATTATCGACATTTGGCAAGCGCCCGCTCTACACCATCTTTGATGTAATAGGGCGCGTCTTTCTTTTGCATGCTGCTCAAAAAGGTGCAGGTTTCTTTTGAAAGTTTTTTGTATTCGCATAACTCTTGAATCACGACTAAATGGTGTGTCGAATTGGAACTCTTTAATTCCGCCACCCAAAATGGTTCCAAGTTACCCCCGAGCTGATCGCGAAAATACTGCGGGTGAACGCGTGAGCTTAAACTTAAGTCCACGAGTGCTTTCAAGGCCTCTTTATTTTTTGTGGGGATTGCGGCCAGCGCCTCAGCAGCACTTTTCAGCAGGGAATTTGTGTCTTCAATTTTGCCTGACCTGGCATCTTCTATGCATTGAAAGATTTCATTTTCGAGCTTGGCCGCCATTTTGGGCATTTTGATGAGCAAATCCAAGGCATTTTCTCTTTTTTCAGGTTTTTTAGAAGAAAGAAGTTTTTGAAAGCGCTCCT
This sequence comes from Bdellovibrionales bacterium, assembly GCA_023250775.1. Lineage (GTDB taxonomy): Bacteria > Bdellovibrionota > Bacteriovoracia > Bacteriovoracales > Bacteriovoracaceae > GWA2-49-15. Next base: position 1,364 of record JAHFAA010000494.1, on the reverse strand, counting down.
GGTTCGGAACCAGATCGCCACACTCTATCTGATTATCAATGCACAAATTTGTGCGGGCCTTAACTTCATATTCTTGGTGAGTGATAATAATATTTTTCCCCAGATTCTCGCCCGAGTCTTTGAGAAAAATTTGTCGATCGGCCTCATAACCTTTAATTTTTTTGATGTCGTTGTCTTCTTCATCATCAAGTTTTTTAATTTCATTCCCAAAATTTTCTATAAAATCCACGATCTCTTTTCCCAGCTCGTAGCTTGGCTCAGATTTCTGCACATTCTCGGCCATTAATCCAGTCAGCGTGGCCTTCATTTTCAGATCGCCGGCCTCACGATATAGAGACTCAAGACCACTATGTAACTTGGCTGAATTGGTGTGCTTCAATTTATTTTTAAATTTGTCATACACATAAACGGCGGCCCAAGGATTCTCTTTGGATTTATAACTTTTCAGAGCACGCAGCAGAAGTTCCATGCCATAGTCAAAATCAATCGTCACCGGTCGCCCGACTTTGCCATCAAGAATCCACTTCACAAGAGTATCAATGCGCTCTTTTTCAATGGACTGCTGCTTGGAATTACTTGGCTCCACAAAAAAGATTTTTGGCAAGAGTCGATAGAGATAACCTTTATTTGTCCGAGCAATCGCCTCCAGACTTGCCTGCCATTCATTGTCCTCCACCTGTCCCATGGTGTGCAGATAATCAAGAATGGCATAGATTCTCTCGTCACTCGATGGGTCTTCAATTCCTTTCATGCTCTTGATCAGAAAATCGGTGTACGTGGCATGCTTGATTCCATTGCGAGAAAAGATCGCCATAATTTTATAATGAATGCCGGCGCACAATTCATCGAAAGGAATTTTCACCGCCTCGGAAACCATTTTATCAAGCTTATCCTGACCGGAAATATCTAACAGCGCACTCGACAAGGGTTTCAAATCTACCGAACACTGCTGTTTAATTTCTCCCTTATCTGGATTAATGAGATCTCTTGGATCAATCTTCACCGTCACTTCGATTTTTGCCTGATCAGGCTTAAGCGTCGTGCCTTTCACAAAAGTGGTTTTGCGTTTTGTTTGGGCAATAATGGCCTTGACGGCGCGATAACATTTAAATTTCTGGCCGTCTTTTTTACAATCACTTCTTTGTGGTTCAATGAGTGTTTCATTCGTTTTGCAATCAATCGAACGTTCGCATATTGAATCAAGTTCATCAAAGGCCGCCTGCAGTGCTTTTTTACGGGCCTCATCTTCGGAAGCGGCCTCCCCAATTCCACAAGTCGTGATGATGTTGTCCATTTTTTCACTGGCGGCCTCCTCACAAAACCATTTGCCGTGGGCCGAAAGAGAAATCAAAAGAGAAATGAAT